>DASSLB010000307.1:0-4325 GCA_035689945.1 Gaiellaceae bacterium
TGCCGCTCGCCGGCAATCCGGTCGCTGTCTTCACCGACGCGCGCGAGATCCCCGAGGAGCAGCTGCAACGTCTCGCCCGCGAGCTGAACCTCTCGGAGACCGTCTTCGTCTATACGCCGGGCAGCGACGGGCACGTGCGGATCCGGATCTTCACGCCGACTCTCGAGCTGCCCTTCGCGGGGCATCCGGTCCTCGGAACGGCATTCGTTCTCGCCGGCCCGCTCCAGCTCGACGAAATCCGGCTCGAGACCGGCGGCGGGGTTGTGCCGATTCGCCTCGAGCGCGACGGGTCGCACATCGCCTTTGGCTGGATGCGGCAGCCGGTCGTCACTGCCCAGGAGTACGACGGGGCCGAGGCTCTGCTCGCCCTGCTCGGCGTGAAGAGCGAGTTGCCGGTCGAGCTCTACGAACAGGGGCCGGGCCACGTCTACATCGAGCTCGACTCTCCTGAGGTCGTGGCGGCGCTGCGGCCGGACCTCGGCGCGCTGAAGGAGCTCTCGCCCTGGGGGACGGTGTGCTTTGCTCGCGACGGCGAGGCGTGGAAGGTGCGCGTCTTCGTCCCCGCGCACGGTGTCGACGAGGATCCGGCCACGGGCTCTGCGGCAGGACCGCTCGCGCTCCACCTCGCCCGGCACGGCCGGATCGGGTTTGGCGACGAGATCGTGATCCGGCAGGGAGCGGAGATCGGACGGCCGTCGACTCTGCACGCAGTGGCTCACTCGCCGGAGGAGATCGAGGTCGGCGGCTCCGCGGTCGTCGTCGCGCGCGGCGAATTCCGGCTGTGAGACGAGTGACCGTCCTGCTCGCCGGTGTCGCTTTCCTCGCGTGCGCGTGCGGGTCTTCGCAGCGCGCAGCACAGACGACGGTTCGGTACGGCATCTATCCGGGCGACACGTCCTCCGTTTCGACGACGGACCCCATGTCCGCTTCGTGTCGGCAGGACGCCGTCGCGTTTGCGCGCGGGTCCGCGCAATTCCTCACGCATTACGGCGCGCTGGCGGCGTCTCCGGCAGACCCGTACTACATGTTGCTGCGGCAGCAGCTCGCGGACTTCGAGGCTCGGCGTTGCGATCCGAAGCTGCTCGGCGGCGCGATCGAAGACCGTCTGTCGCCCGCGAAGCGACAGGCGCTGCTCGCACGCGCATCGCATCCGATGGCCGAGGCGTTGCGCAGGGCGCTCGCGGCTGCGCGCGGGTGAAACGGGTCGCCGTCATGGGCGGCTCGTCTGTGGGCAAGACGACCGTTTCCCGCCGGCTCGCGGAAAAGCTCGGGGTGCCGCACGTCGAGCTCGACGCGCTGCACCACGACGCGGGGTGGAACGAGGCGCCCGCCGACGTGTTCAAGGCCCGAGTTCGCGCCGCGTTCGAGTCCGCGCCCGACGGCTGGGTCGTAGACGGCAACTACCGCGCGAAGCTAGACGCCCTCGTCCTCGAGCAGGCAGACACCGCCGTCCATCTCCAGCCACCGCTTCTCCCCACGTTCGCCCGCGCTTTGCGCCGGACAATCACCCGCACGCTCACGCGAGAGGAGCTCTGGAACGGGAACCGCGAGCAGATCCGCTTTCTGTTCACGCCTTACTGGATCCCGTGGTGGGTACTGCGGAAGCACCGGCACTACGCGCGCGAGATCCCCCAGCGTGTCGCCGAGCATCCGCACCTCGAGGTCGTGACGCTCCACTCGGACGACGAGGTCGAGCGCTGGCTTCAGTCGATCCAGGCGACCGAGTCGATGTCCGGCAGCTCGAAGGGGAGCGAGCGCCAGAACACTCCGCCGTTGGCCGAGACGTAGAGCCGGTTGCGCGCGGCGTAGAGCATCCGGTCGGGCTCGTCCTCGGCGATCGCAACCGCAAAGCCGGGAGGCAGGCCGCCGCCGGCCTCGCGCCACGTCGCGCCACCGTCGTTCGAGAGCATGAGAGGGGGCCGGTGCTCGACGATCGCGACCACGGTCGAGCCCGCCTGCGCCGCCGCTACGACGCGCGGCAGTGCCACCTCGGGCCGCTCAGCTGCGGGCAGCTCGCTCCCCTCGCCGAGCAGCGACTCGTCCTCGACGTCGACGAGAAAGACGCCCGCCACGGTGCCGACCGCGGCGATCATCGGGGCGCCACCGAGAGTAGGGCGGAGACGAGGGCGCTCGCACGCCGCGCGGCCGAGATCGGCCTGTGCCCGCCCGCCCGTGCGCTCAGGTAGGCCACGGAGAAAGCGTCGCCCGCGCCGGTCGGATCGCCCCGGGCCGGCCGGGTCGCCACTCGCACCGCGGCGTCGCGCGTGAGGACGAGCGAGCCTCCGGCGCCGAACGTCACCACGATCTCCGGGATACCGAGCCCGCGCAGCTTCTCGAGCTCGCCGCCGCCGAGAATTGCCTGCGCTTCCTCCTCGGCGAGCTTGAGGATCGCGACGTGCCGGAGGAGCGCCCGGTCGAAGTCGTCGTCGAGTACGAGCGGGCCCACCCGTCGCGCGCGGACGAGGCCATGGCCGTCGAGGAGGACTCGCCGCCTGTACGCGATCCGCTCGAGTGCGTCCGGCGGGAAGTCGTCGCGCAACAGCGGCGCGACGTGCACCCACTCGGCGCGGCGCAGCGCGCGCTCCGGCTCGTCGGCGTCGCTCCACGGCTCTCCGAGCGTCTCGACCCGCATCTCACGGTGACCGTCGGCGTCGTAGCGGAAGGAGAAGGAGGTCGTCTCGCCCCCCGCGGAAAGCGAGATCGGCAAACCGAGCGCGGCAAGCAGCCGGAGATAGGAGCGCTGCTCCGACTCGCCGCACTTCGCGACGACGATCCCCTCCTGCTGCAGCGCTCGCAGCGCGCGTGCCGCATACCAGGGCCCGCCGCCGATCCGTGAGCCCCGCCCGTCGAGGACGTCACACGCAAGAGGGCCGATCACGGCGAGCGGTCGCACGACCCGCAAGCGTAAGCGCGACCGAGAGGACGAAGGCGAGACCGAAGCTCGGCAGAGAGCCGCCGACCGCTCCCTGGCCCGGGTGGGTGTGGTCGACGAGGTGCGCCCACCAGTGCAGGCCCTTGCCGTTGGTCGGCGAGAGCCACTCGTAGGCGCAGAAGCCGACGAGCCAGGCGACGATCTGGGCAGGCCGGACCTCCGGGGCGCCGAACGGGTTGCGTTCTCCGACGAGCCATTGCGCGAGGAGGACGCCGAAGAGCGGCACGAAGAACGCGCCGAGCAAGAGGAGGAAGTCCTGGTACTGGACGAGGTCGATCGCGAACGTGCCCGCAGTGGCCACTGCCGCAACGGCCACGATCAGCACGCGCTGCGGCACGCGCGGCAGCATGTTCTGAAGTGAAACGGCGGCCGAGTACACGTTCGCGAACGGCTCCTTCGTCTCGTCGACCCCGAGCGCGACGAGTGCCAGCGCAGCCCCGAGGCCACCGGTCGCGATCGCGCTGATCACGGACGGCGCGTCAGCGAGGCCGCGCGAGAGCAGCAGGATCGCGCCGAGCGCGTAGAGCCACACGTTCGGGAGGAAGTAGCCGACGGAGGCTCCCCAGAACGCACCGCGGCCGTCCTTCGAGAAACGCGTGTAGTCGGCGGCGAGCGGAAGCCAGGAGACGGGCATCGCGACCATCAGGTCGACTCCCTGCCAGAAGCTGAGCCCGCCCTTCCCCGGCCGCGACCACAGCGCGCCGACGTGCGCATCGTGCAGCGCCCACCACGTGAGGTACGCGAGCGAGGCGAGGATGACCCAAAGCGCGACGCGCTTCACCCACTCCCGGACGAAGCCGATCGGCCCGACGAGCGCGAGGATGGTCGCCGCCGCCGCGGCGGTGAGCTTCCATGCCCAAAGCGGTCCGTGCACGAGCGCACGCGCTGCCGTGGCGATCACGAGGATTTCGAAAATCGTCCAGCCGAGGTTCTGGAGGACGTTGAGCGCGGTGGGGAGGTAGGAGCCGGCGCGGCCGAGCGGTGCACGCAGGAGAACCATCGCCGGAACGCCCGCCTCGGCGCCGAGTGCGGCGGCGAAGCCGAGCAGCGCGTTGCCGAAGATCCCGCCGACGAGGATCGCGAGCAGCGCCTTGGGGAGCGAGAGCGCCGGGACGAGAAAGGCGCCGGCGACGAGAACGAGCAGGCTCAGGCCGAGGCTGCTCCAGAGCATCCCGTTCTCGAGCGCCCCGAGCGTTCGCAGCCGGTCGGGCACCGGACTGATGCCCCAGCTCGGTGTGCGCTCGCTCATGTACCTCCCTTCGCCGGCATGACCCGGATCAGGTTCGACGGGTGTGATCTCAGCCGCGCTCACGCGCGCGACACCCCGGTGCGACGAGTGTACGGATCGCCGGGGCTTGAACCGGCGGCCGAGCCGAGCTACTCGCCTTCGTCC
>DASSLB010000308.1:0-2590 GCA_035689945.1 Gaiellaceae bacterium
GAGCTTCCGCTGCCGAGAGGACCTCGTACGACGAGCCGTCGCGGGAGACATCGTCGGCGCCTCCCTCGGCCGCGGCGAGCGTGAGCTCGTCCTCGTCGGCGCCGTCGGCAGGCACGAGCACGATGCCGCGCCGCTCGAACAGCCAGGCGACGGCGCCCGAGGTGCCAAGGTTTCCGTCGTTCTTGGCAAAGGTATGGCGCACTTCACCCGCCGTCCGGTTGCGGTTGTCGGTGAGCGCCTCGACGATCACCGCGACGCCCGCGGGCCCGTAGCCCTCGTAGATCACTGTCTCGTAGGCGGCGGAGTCGGCGTCGGTCCCGGAGCCCTTCGCGATCGCGCGGTCGATGTTGTCCTTCGGCATCGAGGCGGCTCTCGCCTTCTCGATCGCGTTCTGGAGCGCGAGGTTGCCGGCCGGGTCGGGCCCGCCCTCCTTCGCAGCGACGATGAGCGCCCTCGTCAGCTTGGAGAAGAGCTTGCCGCGTTTCGCGTCGGCGGCGCCCTTCTTGTGCTTGATCGACGACCACTTGCTATGCCCGGACACTTCGTTCCTCCCTCACGATGTTCAAGAAGCGCTCGTGGACGCGCGTGTCGTCGGTCAGTTCCGGGTGGAAGGCAGCAACCAGGAGCCGTCCCTCGCGCGCCAGCACCGGATGGCCGTCGAGGATGGCGAGCACGTCGACGTCCGGCCCGGGCTCCTCGAGCCACGGGGCGCGGATGAAGACGGCGCGGAACGTCTCGTCGCCGTCTCCGACGTCGAGGTCTGCCTCGAAGCTCCGCACCTGGCGGCCGAACGCATTGCGTTTCGTCCGGTAGTTGCCGAGCCCGAGGTGGTCGCGGTCGAGGAGGATCATCCCGGCGCACGTCCCGAAGATCGGGCCGCCGAACTCACGCACCGCTTCGTCGAGTTCGTAGAGCCGCATGAGCCGGCCGATCGCGGTCGACTCGCCGCCGGGGATGATCAGCCCGTCGAGCCCATCGAGCTGCTCGGGCAGCCGGATCTCGACCGGTTCGGCACCGAGCCGCCGCAGCACGGCGGCATGTTCCCGGAAGTTTCCCCGCACGGCGAGGACGCCGATCCTGAGCGGCTTGTCCACGCTTCGATGGTAACGAGGCTCAGACGGGTGGCGGCACAGGCGCCGACCTGCGCCGTCCGAGCATGCCGAGACCGACGAGCCAGAAGCCGAGGAGGCCGAACGCGAGCGGGAACGACCACACGTCGACGTTCGGCGACTGTCCCTGGAGCGCTCCCTCGGCGATGCCTGCCGGCGAGCCGACGAGCCCGTGAACGGTGGTGATGAAGAAACCGATCGTTCCGTAGAACGCCCAGCTCGAACGCCGTGTCGCGTAGGCGAATGCAACGTAGACGAGCGACATGAAGCCGATGACCGCGAAGTCGAAGTCGCTCGTGTGGCACCAGACGAGGATCGGCACTCCGACGAGCAAGCCGCCGACGAGGTGGAGCCAGAATCCGGAGGGCTTGCCGCCACCGCTCCCGACGACGAGATAGAAGAGCCCGACGATCAACGTGACGGCGAGGAAGAAGTTGCCGCTGCCTTTCGTGAGGACGTCGATGACGAACACCCAGCCCGTGATCGCCGAGACCACGCGGATGAACGGGAACCGGAAGCGGCGCCGGTCATCCCAGGCCGCGGCGAGGATGAGCAGCTCGAACGCGAGACGTGCCCATGACCAGCGGTGGAAGTTGCCGAACGAGCCGTTCGTCCAGCCCCACCACTGGAAGAGGACGGCGACGAAGATGATCCAAGCGATCACCGAGGCGAAGGCGAAGATGCCGGCGGCGAGCGGGCGGTTGCGGATGCGGAGCGCGTGGGCGATCGCGTACAGGATCACGAGGATGAGCAGCGTCCAGGCAGTGCCTTGGCCGTTGCCCGGGTACTGCCCCGAGAGGTAGCCGAGCGCCCCGATCCCCCCGCCGAGGACGGTCAGCCCGCCCGTGTAGACGAGGAAGCTCGAGGACGTCCAGATCGGATCGATCTCGCGCTCGTGCACCGGGACAAATGATCTTCCTGGCGCCGGACGGAGCCTGACTCGGCTCCGTAGAAGCCGGAACCACGGATACCGGAGCGACCCGATGTCGCACCTGCGGACCCGGAGGCAGAGTCCGAGGCGAGCATTCCACCCCGGGGAGGGTCTCATGTCTTCCTACACGCATCCGGTGCCGCGGGCTGTGCCACAGGTCGCCCGGCAGCTCGCATGGTTCGCCTTCGCCTGCACCATCGCGTTTCTCGTGCCGTATCTGGGCATTTCGGTGCTCGGGTTGCAGCACGACGTCTTCTACCTCGTCTACTTCGCCGTCACGCTCATCCTGATCGCCGCTTACGTCCGGCTCGAGCACGTTGCGGTGACCGACGTGTTCCGTGGCCGCTGGCGGTTGAGCCTCGGGATCGGCGTCGTGCTCGCCGCGTTCCTCGTCTTCAACGTCTTCCGGAGCGAAGACGCCACGCCGCGGCCGCACGGCGCGTACTTCGTCTTCGAGCTGCTTTGGCGCGGCGTCGGCTACGGGCTGATCGACACGCTCCTGCTCACCGTGGTTCCGTGTCTGGTCGCCTACACGCTTCTGCATGGGCAC
>DASSLB010000309.1:0-5712 GCA_035689945.1 Gaiellaceae bacterium
CCGACCCGACGGTCCCAACCAAGTCGGCCAACCCTGCATAGGGAAGCTCCATCTCCCCCGCCGCCGGCCGCGCGCGGAACACACGCAGCCCGGCTACCCGAGCACGCTCGAGCGCGGCGTCGATGATCGTCGTCTTGCCGATCCCCGCCTCGCCTTCGACGATCAGAGCGAAGGGCAGCGAAGCGCCGTCCCCGAGAAACCCCTCGATGAGCGCGAGCTCCGCCTCACGCCCGACCACGCGACCGGCGTTTGCGCGCGCGAGCCGCCACCGCACCACGTCCCCCTCCATCGCCACCCCGCATTGTGCGGTGGTCACGGGCAGCATGCAAGCGATTGCATCGCACCCTCCCGTTTGGGCTTGGGTTATGCGATGCCGGGGGCGGGACTTGAACCCGCACGGCCCGAGGGCCACCCGATTTTAAGTCGGGCGCGTCTGACCAGTTCCGCCACCCCGGCTTCGCCAGCGTAACGACCTCCGCAGCGCCGGATACCCTGCGCGGCGAATGACGCACGACACGACCGTTGCCCTGTCCATCCTCGGTGTCGTCGGACAGGTGCTCATCGCGCTGATGCTGCTCATCGGCCTGCTTGCGCTCGTCGGTCTCAGGGGACCACTGGATGGGCTCCGCCGGCTGCTCTGGGGTTACGAGCTCTGGGCGGCATTCGTCGTTGCGGCGATCGCGACCGGCGGAAGTCTCTTCTTCTCGCAGATCGCGAACTACCCGCCCTGCGAGCTGTGCTGGTTCCAGCGGATCACCATGTACCCGCTTTCGATCATGACCTTGCTGATGGCTTGGCGCGGCGACCACCGCGCGGCGCGCTACCTCATCGTGCTGCCGGTCGTCGGTGCCGGCACCTCGATCTACCACCTCCTGATCGAGAACCATGTGATCAAGGAGCCGACACAGTGCGTTGCCTCTGCTCCCGGGGGCTGTGCAGTCAAGTGGATCAACGAGTTCGGCTACATGACGATCCCGACCCTCGCCCTGACCGGCTTCCTCCTTCTCATCGGATTCTTGGTCCTCGCCTCCGTCGGCGAGTCCGAGGAGACGGCTACCCTTCCCGCCCATGCCGAGCGGTAAGAGGGCCAGACAGCAGCGCCGGGAAGCGGCGACGCGCACTCCTCCGCCCGTCCGCTCCAAGGGCGGCGGCGGACTCGGGGCGCGCCAGGCGTCTCCGCGCGCGCTTGCGATCGGCGGCGGGATCGTGCTGGTCGTGGTGATCGCGATCGTGCTCGCCGTCGTCCTCGGCAGCGGAGGCTCGAAGAGCAGCATCCCGAGCAACCTGCCCGCGACAGGCAGCTGCAAGTGGGCAGGCGCCCTCGACGGCGCCTGCGACGCGAACAACCTCTTCAAGGGCATCCCGCAGTCGGGGCTCGTTCTCGGCCGGGCGAGCGCCCCCGTCGAGATGGAGATGTTCATCGACGTCCAGTGCCCGATCTGCCAGCGGTACGAGGTGGACTCCCTGCCTACGATCGTCAACAAGTACATAAAGACAGGAAAGGTGCAGCTGCACATGCAGCCGTGGGCCTTCATCGGTGGCGCCGGCTCGCAGTCGTTCAGCGGCCGCCTCGGCCTGATCGCCGCCACATTCCAGGACAAGGGCTTCGAGTACGCGAAAGTCCTCTACGACAACCAGGGCACGGAGTCGAGCGGCTGGCTCACCAGAGACGTGATGAATTCGATCGCCGCCAGCGTCAACGGCCTCAACATCGCCCAGTGGTCGAAGGACGTGGACAGCTCGTCCGCGAAGACGATTGCGAGCACCGTGGATCAGCTCGCGACCCAGAAGAGCGTTTCGGGGACCCCGACCGTGTTGATCGGTCCCACCCACGGCCAGCTGCACGACATCATGCCTCCGGGCTACGCGCCGACTCTGCAGATCACCGAGCAGCAGCTCGACAAGGCGCTCAAGAACGGCTAGCCGGTCGCTCCGCGCGAAAGTGCGCAAAGAGCGCAAAGAGCGAGCTTTTCTTGCTTGACCTCTGGGGCCGCGGCTGAGTAGGCTCTGCGAGCCGGTTCCGATGGACTTACGGGTTCGTCGGGGCCGGCTTTTTGGTTGCTCCGTCCGGTGGCGTCTGTACATTCCCGCGCCCGATGATCGGACTGGTTGCCATCGTTCTGCTCGTGCTTGCGGCACTCGCCGCGGGCGCCGTCTTCCTCCCGCGCCTTCTCCGCGGCGAGCTCGGAGCGCTGCAGGAGAGAACCGCCGGCGAGCTGTCGGCGCGGAACGCCGAGTTCGAGCTTCGTTTGCAGGGGCTGGAGCAGTCTCTGAACACGCGCCTCGCGGCGACGACGCAGACGACGACCCAGATCCACGAGCGCCTCGGCCAGATGACGCGTGCGACGACGGAGATGATCGATCGCGCGAAGGATCTGGGGAGGCTCGAGCAGGCGCTGCGACCGCCCAAGGCCCGCGGCGGCTTCGGCGAGCTCCTCCTCGAGAACCTGCTGCGCGACCGCCTACCGCCCGACGCCTACGAGGTGCAGTACACGTTCGAGAGCGGCGAGCGGGTCGATGCCGTTGTCCGCGCGGGAGGGCGGCTGCTGCCGGTCGACGCCAAGTTCCCCCTCGACAACTTCGAGCGGATGACCGCGGCCGAAGGCGAAGAGCAGCTGCTGCACGAGAAAGCGTTCGCCCGGGACGTCAAGGGCCACATCGACGCGATCGCGGCGAAGTACATCCGCCCCGAGCTCGGCACCTTCGACCTGGCCTTCATGTACCTGCCGGCGGAGGCGATCCACTACGAGGTCGTGAGTGGCAAGACCGGCGCCCTCCTTGCCTATGCACACGAGAGGCGCGTCTTCCCCGTCTCGGCGACGACGTTCACCGCCTATCTCCAGATGATCGTGCTCGGCCTGAAGGGGATGCAGATCGAGCAGCGCGCCGAGGAGGTCATGCGTTACTGCGCGGCGCTGCAACAGGAGTTCGGCAAGTTCAAGGAGGACTTCGACCTGGTCGGCACGCACCTCTCCCGAGCGCATGGGAAGTACGCCGACGCCGAGAAGCGGCTCGACCGCTTCGAGACGAAGCTCGACCAAGCGGCAGACGAACAGGCGGAGCTCGATGCCAAGCCGCCGCGCGCGCTCGACGCCGCCTAGAACTACGGTCCCATTGACCCGCGACCGGGAACGTCAATCCGGTTCAAATCGTTTAATACGTCGTACATCTTTGGAGAGAGGAATCGATGAACGACGTACGTGACCTGATCGTGATCGGAGGGGGGCCCGCCGGCTACACCGCGGCCCTTTACGCTGCGCGCGCAAATCTGCAACCGCTCGTGATCGAGGGCTTCAACTGGGGCGGCCAGCTCATGATCACGAGCGACGTGGAGAACTATCCCGGCTACCCGGACGGGGTCATGGGCCCCGAGATGATGGCCGAGTTTCGGCGTCAGGCCGAGCGCTTCGGCACCGACTTCGTCACCGACGATGTGACGCGTGTCGACTTCTCGGAACGCCCCTTCCGCGTCTGGGTCGAGGACGAGGAGTACCGCGCGCGGTCGGTGATCATCGCCACCGGCGCGAGCGCCCGCTGGTTGGGGCTCGAATCCGAAGACCGGCTCAAGAACCATGGGGTATCGGCATGCGCGACGTGCGACGGCGCGTTCTTCCGCGACAAGCACATCTTCGTCGTCGGCGGTGGGGACACCGCTTTCGAGGAGGCGCTCTTCCTCACACGCTTCGGCTACAAGGTCACGATCGTCCACCGTCGGAACGAGTTCCGCGCGTCGCAGATCATGGTCGACCGGGCACGCGCGAACGAGAAGATCGAGTTCAAGACGCCATACGCGGTCGACGAGGTGCTCGGGGAAAGCTCGATCAGCGGCCTTCGGCTGCGGAACACCGAGACGGGCGAGACCGAGGAGGTCGAGGCCGGCGCGCTCTTCGTCGCAATCGGCCACGACCCGAACACGAACCTCTTCGTCGGCCAGCTCGATCATGACGAGAACGGCTATCTCGTGACGAAGCCCGGCACCACCGAGACGAACATCCCCGGCGTCTTCGCGGCAGGCGATGTCCAGGATCACATCTATCGCCAGGCGGTCACCGCCGCCGGCACGGGATGCATGGCCGCGCTGGACGCCGAGCGGTTGCTCGCCTCGGAGGAGGGTCACGCGTCGACGGCGCTCACCGCGCCGAGGCCGGAAGCCGAGCCCACGAAGGTCTAGCCGCGCCCACGGCGAATCCGGCGCGGCGATGGCCGCAACCTGGATCGACCTGCTCGACCCGAGCCCGGAGGAATTCCGCGCGAAGGCTCCGCCGCACCTCGAGGAGACCGCACTCGAACAGCTCCTCGCGCCCCCCGAGCACGCCGACGAGCCGAGACCGACGCTCCAGGGCCACGGCGACTACGTCTTCGGCATCTTCCTCGTCGCCGTCGCCGTGCCCGAGGACGACAGCGTCTACTACCAGGAGATCGACCTCGTGATCACCCACGACACGCTCCTCACGGTCCGCAAGACGCCTGCCGGAGGCAAGCCGGCCTGCGACGTCGCCGCGGTGCAGAAGACTCACAGGCCGGACGATTCCGCCGGACTCCTCGCCTACCGTCTCCTGGACGAGATCGCGGAGCGCTATCTCGACCTCGTCGACACACTCGACGACGAGATCGACGAGCTCGAGGACAAGGTCGAGGCGCAGTCGCCGGAACTGACGCGCGCCCGGATCTCCACCCTGCGCCACGACCTGCTCCACATCAGGCGCACGCTCAGCCCGATGCGCGATGCGGTTCGTCGCGTGATCGATGGATCCGTCGAGGTCGAGGAGGGCCCGGAGGTCTTCCCGCGCGAGGTCGAGGTTGCACTCAATGCCGCCTACGACAAGTTCCTGCGCGCGTCCGACGCCCTTGATCTCGCCCGCGATCTGCTCGCCGGCGTGCGCGACTACAGCCAGGCGAAGATTGCGAACGACCAGAACGAGGTGATGAAGCGGCTCACCGTGATCGCGTCGCTGCTCCTGCTTCCCACCTTCATCGTCGGGCTCTACGGGCAGAACTTCGTCGACATCCCCGAGCTGCGGTGGCACCTCGGCTACGCGTACGTATGGGGATTGATCGTCGCGACCACGGCGTTCCAGCTCTGGTGGTTCCGCCGGAAGAACTGGTTCTGATCCGCTGCCTCCGCATCCCGTTCTCGACGAACGTCGAGCGTGTCGCTCTCGCCGCCGGCCACAAGAGCGTGCCGATCGAGTGGGTCGACCTCGACCCCGACGACCGCTCGTACGCGGAGGAGGTGAGCGGCCAGTCCCTCGTGCCGGTCCTCATCGCGGGCGACGAGGTCGTCAGCGACTCGCCGCGGATCCTCGACTGGCTCGAGGAGCGGTTCCCCGAGCCGCGACTCCTGCCGCGAGAGCCGGCGCAAAGGGCCGAGGTGAGGATCTTCGCGGACTGGTTCAACCGCGTCTGGAAGACATTCCCGAACGGGATCAACGACGGCATCGGCGACGCCGTGGCGCACGCCGCTGGCATGGGTCACGCGGCCGCCCTATTCGAGTCGCTTCTCGCGGGACGCGACTACCTCTTCCGCGAGTTCGGGCTTGCCGACGTGACGGCCTTTCCCTTCCTCAAGTACGCCTCGCTCGGCCTCTCTCCCGGCGACGACGACCCGTTCCACGCCGTTCTCGTCGAGCACATGCCTCTCGAAGCCGACTCGCCGCTGCATGCCTGGATCGCCCGTGTGGACGCGCTACCTCGCAGCTAGCCTGACGCCGT
>DASSLB010000310.1:0-5578 GCA_035689945.1 Gaiellaceae bacterium
TGCTCTCGATCTGGGAGAAGACCGGGAACACCGTCGTCTTCGTGACCCACTCGATCACGGAGGCCGTCTTCCTCTCGCGGCGCGTCGTGGTGATGAGCCCGCGACCCGGACGGATCGCAGGCGCCGTCGACGTCGACCTCCCGTACCCGCGCACCGTTGAGACGCGCGAGGCGCCCCGCTTTTTCGAGCTCGTCACCCGGGTGCGCGAGCTCCTGCGGCTTCGCGGCGAGCACCTCCTGCCAGAGGAGGAGGCGGTACTCGAATGACCGTGCGGGCACGCCTCGGTTCGCTTGTGGAGTGGCTGCCGGCGCTCGTCGTCGGAGCGGCCGTGATCGGGCTCTGGCAGGGCCTGATCGTCGCGTTCCACGTCCAGCAGTTCCTGCTGCCGAAGCCGAGCTCGATCGCGAGCACGTTCTGGAGCGACCGGCACGAGCTCTGGCCCGCCGGCTGGTACACGATGAAGGAGGCGCTCGGCGGCTTCGCGATCGGCTCCGGCCTCGGGATCCTCGCGGCGACGTTCGTCGGCCGCTTCAAGACGCTCGGAACGGCCCTCATGCCCATCTTCATCGCCGCGAATGCGGTGCCGATCGTCGCCTTCGCACCGATCGCGAACGCCTGGTTCAACCCGTTCTCGCCCCACTCGAAGATGGCGATCGCGGCCGTCCTCTGCTTCCTCCCGGTGATGGTGAACACCCTGCGCGGGCTGCAGAGCGCCCGACCACGCCAGATCGAGCTGATGCGTTCCTACGCGGCGAGCGAGCTCACGATCTGGCGGCGCGTCCGCATCCCCACTGCGCTGCCCTTCGTCTTCACCGCGCTCAAGATCGCAAGCGTGCTCGCGATGATCGGCGCCATCGTCGGCGAGTACTTCGGCGGAGCGACGAATGCCCTCGGCGTGCTCATCAACTCCGACTCGCAGATCTTCCAGTTCACGCGTGCCTGGGCCGGAATCCTCGTCGCGTCGCTGCTCGGGATCGCGCTCTACCTCGCCGTGGCGACGGCCGAGCGAGCGATCGTGCGCTGGGCACCGCGGACGCCGGGCTCGTAATGGAAGCGACGACGCGATAAGAATCATCCACCACTCTGTCCAAGGGAAATAGCGAACTGGGAGGATCGCAATGAGAAAGGTCGTGGGGATCGGGCTGGCCATCGCGGCGGCCGCCACGGTGCTTGCCGTCGCGACGACGGCGTCCGCATCGAAGCACTCGTCATTGAAGAAGGTCACGCTCCAGCTCAAGTGGGTGCCTCAGGCGCAGTTCGCCGGCTACTACGCGGCGCTCGACCTCGGCTTCTACAAGGCGGCCGGGCTGGACGTGACGATCAAGCCGGGTGGGCCGAACATCATCCCCGAGCAGGTCGTCGCAGGCGGCGGCGCCCAGTTCGGCATCGACTGGCTGCCCAGCCTGCTCTCGGCGCGGGACCAGGGCACGAAGCTCGTCAACATCGCCCAGGTCTTCGCCCGCTCCGGGATGACGCAGATCACGTGGAAGTCCTCCGGGATCAAGACGATCGCGCAGATGAAGCACAAGAAGGTGGCCAACTGGCTCGGCGGCAACCAGTGGGAGCTGTTCGCGGCTCTCACGAAGAACGGGATCGACCCGAACAGCTCGAACGACGTGACGATCGTCCAGGAGCCGTTCAGCATGGACTTCTTCGTCAAGAAGCAGGTCGACTCGGCCTCGGCGATGACGTACAACGAGCTGGCCCAGGTGCTCGAGTCGACGAATCCGGCGACCGGGAAGCTCTTCAAGCTCTCCGATCTGAACATCATCCCGTTCCAGAAGATCGGGACCGGGATGCTCGAGGACGGCATGTTCGCGACGGCGTCGTACCTCAAGAGCGCGGCGAACCGCGCGACCGCGACGAGGTTCATCGGTGCCTCGCTCGCCGGCTGGATCTACTGCCGTGACCACGTCGCGAAGTGCGTCCAGTTCACGCTCAAGGCCGGGCCGACCCTCCCGAAGGGCCACCAGACCTGGATGATGAACGAGATCAACAAGCTGATCTGGCCCAACAGCACAGGCATCGGGATCATGAGCAAGACGGCCTTCAACCGCACGGCACAGATCTCGAAGCAGTTCAAGGTGATCAAGAAGCTGCCGACGGGGGCGTACCGGACCGACCTCGCCACGGCGGCAGTGAAAGGCCTCAAGAAGCAGAAGATGGACGTCTTCGGCAAGAACTACAAGCCGATCAAGGTGGTGCTGAAGGCGGGCGGTAAGTAGGGATCGAGGAAGAACGACGAGAAGGGAGATTCGCTCATATCGCTGTTGCTGAAAGGCGGCCGGGTCGTAACGGCTGCCGACGACTACCTCGCGGACGTCTTCGTCGAGGGTGAGCGAATCTCCCTGATCGGCGCCGACCTCGACGTCTCCGCCGAGCGCACGATCGACGCGAGCGGCAAGTACGTCCTTCCGGGCTGCGTCGACCCGCATACGCATCTCGACATGCCGTTCGGCGGCACGGTCACGATCGACGACTTCGAGTCGGGCCAGGGATCTGCCGCGTGCGGCGGCACCACGTGCCACGTCGACTTCTGCATCCAGGGCAAGGGCCAGACCTTCGCTGAGGCCCTCGACGGCTGGCACGCGAAGGCAAACGGGAAGACGTTGATCGACTACGGCTTCCACATCGCCGTCACGGACCTCGCCGGCGAGGAACGGCTCGAGGAGCTCGCCGCCCTGCCCGAGCAGGGGATCACGTCGTACAAGCTCTTCATGGCCTACAAGAACGTCCTGCAGGTCGACGATGAGACGCTCTTCCGCGCGATGGAGGTCGCCGCGGCGAGCGGGGCGCTCGTGATGGTGCACGCCGAGAACGGCGACGCGATCGACGTCCTCGTCCGCGAAGCGCTCGCGCGCGGCGACACGGCGCCGATCCACCACGCCCTGACGCGACCGCCGGAGCTCGAGGGAGAAGCGACGAACCGGGCCATCCAGCTCGCGCGGATCGCCGGCAGCCCGCTCTACGTCGTTCACGTCACCTGCCGGGAGGCGGTCGAGCCGATCCGCCGCGCGCGCGAGCAGGGCTGGAACGTGTGGGGTGAGACATGTACGCAGTACTTCTTCCGGTCGATTGACGACCTCGCGCAGCCCGGCTTCGAAGGCGCGAAGTACGTCTACTCGCCGCCCGCCCGCGACGCGTCGAACCACGACGTGCTGTGGGACGCGGTCCGCACCGACGCCCTCTCCACGATCTCGACCGACCACTGCGCATTCCTCTGGGACGGACAGAAGACGCTGGGCAAGGACGACTTCACGAAGATCCCCAACGGCGGTCCGGGGCTCGAGGACCGGCTGAAGATGATCCACCACTTCGGCGTCCGTGAAGGGCGCATCAGCCTCAACCGGATGGTCGACCTCCTCGCCACGCAACCCGCGAAGCTGTTCGGGCTCTATCCGCGCAAGGGGACGATTGCGGTCGGCGCCGACGCCGATCTCGTCGTCTTCGACCCCGAGCGGCGCGAGACGCTGTCGGCGTCGACCCACCACTCGAAGTGCGACTACAACCTGTACGAGGGCACCGAGGTCGTCGGCGCTCCGGAGCATGTGCTCCTGCGCGGCACCGTCCTCGTGGAGGATGGCGGGCTCGTCGCCTCCCCGGGGACCGGCCGGTTCGTCCGGCGGGCGCGCTTTCGGGAGCCGCTCGAAGCGAATGCGGCGGTTTCGTAGCAGGGCTTCGTTTACTTCGGACGAACAAAGCCCAGCTAGCCTCATGCGAGTTGTGGGGTCCCTCATCGGAGCGCGCCGCGGACACCTTGTCCTGCTTGCGGCTGCCGCCGTTGCGTTGATCGCGCTCGTCCCCGCGAGCACGTCCGCGGCCGCAGCGGCACGGGCGAAGGGGATCGACGTCTCGACCTGGAACGGCACGATCAAGTGGGGAAAGGTCGCCGCTGCGGGCTACGCCTTCGTGTTCGGCAAGGCGACCGAGGGAACGTCCTACAACGACGCGACGTACACGACGAACCGGAACGGCAGCGAAACCGCCGGCCTCGTCTTCGGCGCCTACCACTTCGCGCGTCCGGTCGGCTCGACCATGGCCGGCGCGACCACGAGCGCGATCTCCCAGGCGAACCACTTCCTCGCAGTCGCCGCCCCACAGCCGGGCGAGTTGCCGCCGGTGCTCGACCTCGAGGTGACGGGACAGCTCCCGAAGAGCCGGCTGCTCGCCTGGACGCTCGCGTGGCTCGACCAGATCTACGCGCGGACCGGCGTCGAGCCGTTCCTCTACACGTCGCCGAACTTCTGGAAGCTGAACCTCGGCAACTCGACAGCAGCTGCCGTCGGCGGCACCCCGCTGTGGATCGCGCACTGGACCTCCGCGACCCAGCCGCTCGTGCCTGCTCAGAACTGGAACGGCAACGGCTGGACGTTCTGGCAGTGGACGAACTGCGTCCCCGTGCCGGGGATCAACCACTGCTCCGACGGCGACCGCATGAACGGCACGAACCCAGCCGCCGCGGCTATCGCTCCGTACCCGATCGGACCGCCGCTTCTCTCGAGCCCGCCGACGCTCGTCGGGCAGGCAGAGGCGGGCGAGCTGCTCGCCGCCGTGCCGGGCACGTGGGAGGGCGGGAAGCCGATCACGTTCACGTACCAGTGGAGGCGCTGTGACGCCGCCGGCGCCAACTGCGAGACGATCCCGAACGCGATTGCAGAGTCCTACCGGCCGGTGAGCGACGACGTGGGACACGCGCTCGAGATCGTCGCCACCGCCACCTCCGCCGCCGGGAGCGCGTCCGCGACCTCAGCGCCGACGGTAGCCGTCTCCCCTGCGGGCACCCCGTCGACCGCGCTGCCCGCCAGCACCTCGGCACCGGTGATCGCCGGCACGGCTCAGGCCGGCCAAACTCTGACGAGCTCCGTCGGCACCTGGACCGGCGCGCCGAAGACGTTCGCGTACCGCTGGCGGCGCTGCAACGCGAGCGGCGCCTCGTGCGTCGCGATTCAGCACGCGACGCAGTCGCACTACACGCTCACACCCGACGACATCGGCGCCACGCTCTCGCTCGTCGTGACCGCGACCGGAGCGGGCGGCTCCACGTCGGTGGCCACCGTGCCGACCGGCGTCGTCGTGGCCGCTCCGCTCCCGCCGGTCTCGGTCGGAACGCAGACGGTGCGCCGCGGCATCGCGGGGAATCTCCAGACGGACGACGGACGCGCGACCGTCACGTGGCAGCCGGGAGCGGTGCCCGTCGACAAGACAGTCTCGCTCGGGACGTTCAGTGGAAAGCTCTCGATTCCGGGAACCGAGGTCTCGCTCAGCGTGCCGGGGCTATCCTCGAAGGGCTTCAAGTGGCCGCTCGACCTGGTGTATGCGCAGCCACAGCCGAACCGCACGGTGCTCGGCTACTCGACCGACGGGAAGGTCTTCCATCCCATTCCGGCGCTGCAACCGGCGACGCTTCCTCCCGGGACAGCCGTCGGGTGGTACGTCGACTCGAGCAACCTCACGCACGTGCTGACGCGAACGCCATTCCAGATCGCGCTCTTCAAGCGAGGCGCGTGGGGCGATCCGACGTACACGTCTCCGAACGGGCCGTCGCTGAGGAGGCAGATGCCGCTCGAGGTGCTCCCGC
>DASSLB010000311.1:0-6529 GCA_035689945.1 Gaiellaceae bacterium
CGAGTGTCACACGCCTGAATCACGACGCGGATTCGAATCGTGTTCGTCGAGCGCGTCAGGGACGGCGCGAGCGATGCGCTGGCGATCTGCAGGCGCTCGGGTGGAGCGAGCGCGGTGACCTGGACCGTGCCGGTGGCAGACGGGCACCCGCTCGTCGGCACGACAGCCGACGCTGCGGACATTGCCGGGCTACTGCCGTCGGCGTTTCGCGCCGTTACCGTCACGCGGAGCGTGTGGCCCACGTCGGCGCTTGTGACGGTGTAGATCCTCGCGGTCGCGCCTCCGATCGCGACGCATGCGACGCCGGTCGCGTCGCACCGGCTCCACCGGTAACGGAACGACGTCGGGCTCCCGCTCCATGTTCCCCGGGTTGCAACGAGAGTGCTCCCGACTACGGCCGTCCCCGAGATCGCCGGAGGTTTCGTGTTCTTGGGGACGGCGGTGCTTGCGGCCTGGCCGCTGCTCGGCTGGCCGAAGACAGCACCGAGCACGGCGCCGGCGACGACGGCGAGCACCAGTCCGAGCCTTGATCGCGTCAGATGAGTCCGTGGCATGAGCCCCTCCTTCGGACGTTCAACTATCTGAACGTCCTACCTGGATGGGGCGCTCGCGTAACGTCGGCGGCGCAGTTCCTTGCAGAATCCTTCTAAATCGGAAGCGCCTTCGCCGCGTGCCGAGCGAGGTCGATCAGCGGCTGTACGGCGAAGAGAGAGCCGACCGAGACGGCGAGCGCCGCGCCGACCGCGACGTGTAGGAGCCGCTCCGCAGCCGGTGCCCCGCCGCTGACGGCGACGCTGCCGCCCGGCTGCACCTGCAGCTCCTCCGACGGGCGCATGTACATCGCCCGCACGATCCCGAGGTAGTAGTAGAGGCTGACGAGTGTCGCGAGGACACCGACGATCACGAGCCAGACCCAACCGTGTCGGTACGCGGCCGCGAGGACGTAGAACTTGCCGACGAAGCCGCCGCCGAGAGGCAGCCCGGCGAAGCCGAACATGAAGAACCACATCGCGACGCCGAGGAACGGACGCTCCCAGCCGAAGCCGGCGAGGTTGTCGAGCGTCACCGGCACCCCGAGCTCCCGCTCCCGCGCGGCGACGATCGCGAACGAGCCGAACGCCATCGCCGAGTAGGGGACGAGGTAGTACATCAGCGCGCGTCCGCCGAGTGCGCTGCCGGCGCTGACGGCGATCAGCATGAACCCAGCGTGCGAGATCGAGGAGTAGGCGAGGATCCGCTTCACGTTCCGTTGCACGAGCGCCGCGAAGTTCCCGATCGCGAGCGACGCGGTCGCGACGACCGCGAACGCCCAGCCCCAGAGGCGGCCCTCGTGCGGGAAGGCCGTCGTCATCAGACGGAACGCGAGGAGGAGCGCGGCGACCTTGGTCGCCGACGACATCCAGGCGGTCACGGTTGTCGGCGCGCCCTCGTAGACATCGGGGGTCCACATGTGGAATGGCGCGGCGGACATCTTGAAGGCGAGCCCCGCGACGATCAGCGCGATCCCGACTACGAGGAATGTGTCGCCGGTCAGCCCCTTCGTCCCGACTGCCGTGGCAATGCCGTGGAACGAGATCGTCCCCGTCGCCCCGTAGACGAGCGCTGAGCCGAAGAGGAGCGCGGCGGCGCCGAACGAGCCGACGATGAGGTACTTCAGGCCCGCTTCGAGCGAGCCCTCGAGGTCGTAGTCGATGGCGCACATGATGTAGAGCGCGATCGAGAACCACTCGAGCGAGAGGAAGAGCGTCATCAGGTTCCCCGCGCCGACGAAGAACGTCATCCCGGCGGCCGAGGCCAGCAGGAGCGCATAGAACTCGGCGATGTGGTCGTCGCGCCGGCTCTGGTCGGCGCCGCGCCCCCAGCCGGGGACGTGCTCCATCCCGACGAGCGTCGTCGCCAGACCGACGCCGCAGAGGATGACCTGCCCGAGCGCGGTCCAGCGGTCGCGGTAGAAGGCGCCCGACACGATCGTGTGCCCGTCTGCGCTCTCGACGTAGAGCCAGACCGAGAGCACGATTCCGGCGGCGAAGCCGGTTGTCGAGATCGAAGCGGAGGCGACGCGTCGCATGGCGCGAGGCACGAGCACCGCGCAGAGGAGCGCGAGGAACGAGGCGCCGATCAGCACGAAGATCGTGCCGAGCCCGAACCAGTCGACATGGGTCGTGTGGAGGCTCACTTGAACTGTCCCTTCACCGTCGCCGCCGGGCTCGGACCGAAGAACGAGTGGTGGCTGATTCCCGCGGGCCACGCCGACAGCGCGAGCAGGACGCCCACGAGCGGGACGACGAGCGCGAGCTCACCCGGCCGGAGGTCGAGCGCCTCGTCCGCGACCGTCGAGCCGCGCGCCTCGTGCAGGACAGCCGAGATCAGCCGCAGCATGTACATCGCAGCCAGCACGATCGCGCCGGCGCCGATCGCCGACCACCACCAGGCGCGCTGGAAGACGCCTGCGAGGATCAGGAACTCGCCCGCGAACGACGCGGATCCGGGGACTGCGAGGGAGATGATGCCGACCGTCATCAGGAGCGTCGCGAGCGCAGGTCTCCCGCGGGCCATCCCGCCGAGCAAGCGGAACTCTCCCGTCGTCGTTCGCCGTTCCACCGCTCCGGCGATGAGGAAGAGCGAGGCTGAGATGAGCCCGTGCGCGACCATCTGCAGCACGGCTCCGTCGAAGCCGAGGTCCTTGCCGGCGAAGAGCCCGAGCGCGATCAGCCCCGATTGAGCCAGGGACGAGTACGCCACGACGCCTCGGAAGTCCGTCGATCGGAAGGCGAGCAACGAGCCGTAGACCAGCGCCATGGCGGCGAGCGCCAGTACCGCCGTCCGGTAGAAGGAGGTCGGCTCGGGGAACTTCGCGATCGCGATCCGCAGCATCCCGTAGAGGCCTGCCTTCGCGATCACGCCGGAGAGGACTGCGCTCACCTCCGGCGGCGCCTCGCGATATGCGTCGGGCAGCCACCCGTGGAACGGGAAGAGCGGCGCCTTGATCACGAAGGCGACCATGAAGCCGAGGAACAGCCAGCGGCTTGCGCTGGTCGGGCCGTCCACGAGGTCGAACGTCCCCGACTTGAGGCCGTAGACGATGATCGCGGCGAGCATGAGCAGCGAGCCCGCCATCGTGTAGATGACGAACTTGATCGTTGCCTCCATCCGCCGCGCTCCGCCCCAGACGCCGATCAGGACGTAGAGCGGGATCAGCATCGCCTCGAAGAAGGCGTAGAAGAGGAGCAGATCCTGCGCCTGGAAGACGCCGACCGTCGCCCCGGTGAGCAGAAGCATGAGCCCGAAGTAGCCGCGCGAGCGGTCGCGGCCGACCCAGAAGCCGTAGCCGGTGCACGCGGCCATCGCGACGACCGTGAGGCCGACGAGCCAGACCGAGAAGCCGTAGACACCGACGTGATACGAGACGCCGAGGTCGCCGAACCACCTTGCGCGCTGCTCCATCTGCAGGCCCGATTGCGAGAAGTTGAACCGCGCGGCCTGCTCGATCCAGAAGCCGACCTCGGCGAGCGAGAAGAGCATCGCCAGAGCGCCGGTCGCGTAGCGCGAAAGCGGCAGGAGCCAGATCAGGATCGCTCCCGCGACCGGCAGCCAGATCAGGATCGAGGTCAGAGAGGAGGCGTTCACTTGGCGATCAGGAAGGCGAGGATCACGGCGGCCGCTCCGCCCGCGAGGAAGAGGACGTAGGTGCGCAGGAGCCCGGTCTGGATCCGGCGGACGACGCCGCCCGTCTCCATCGTCGCCTCGCCGAGGTCGGGGCCGGTCTGGAGGATGACGGGCTCCTCGATCTCGCGCCGAAGGCCGTTGGCGATTGCGACACCCGGCTTGTAGAAGAGGGCGTCGTAGAGCTCGTCGAAGTAGAACTTGTGCTCGAGCGTCCGCTGCCAGAACGGGGCGGCGGGGATCTTGACGGTGCGCTCGGAGTAGATCGCCCACGCGATAGCGATCCCGAGCAGCCCTGCGATCACGGTTGCGGCAGAGGTGAAGTACTCCTGCGTCGACGTCGGCTCGGCGACCGCGAGCGTCTGGGCCGCGGGCGCGAGCCAGTCGGTGAACGGATGCCAGCTCGGAGACCACTGCAGCCAGCCGCCCACCGTCGCGAGCACGGCGAGCACGCCGACCGGTACGAGCATCGTCAGCGCGCCCTCGCGGCCGTGATGGTCGTGGTAGTGCTCGCGCACGAACGGGCTCGGCTCGCCGGGGAATACGAGGAACCAGAGCCGGAACGTGTAGAGGCCGGTGAGGAGTGCGCCGGCGATCCCGCAGACCCAGAAGATCCAGCCGTACCAGGTGCCGAGCGCGGCGGCGGAGGCGACGATCGAGTCCTTCGAGAAGAAGCCGCTGAACGGCGGAATGCCGACGAGCGCGAGCGCGCCCGCGAGGAAGCACCATTTCGTGAACGGCATCAGCTTCCCGAGCCCGCGCATCTGGCGGATGTCCTGCTCGCCCGCGAGCGCGTGGATCGCGAGCCCCGCCGTCATGAAGAGCAGCGCCTTGAAGAAGGCGTGCGTCATCAGGTGGAACATGCCATTTGCGTACGCGCCCACCCCGGCGCCGAGGAACATGTAGCCGATCTGCGACATCGTCGAGTACGCGATCACGCGCTTGATGTCGGTCTGCACGAGCGCGATCAGTCCGGCGACGAGGAGTGTCAGGGCGCCGGTGCCGGCCGCGATCAGCTCGACCGTCCGGGCCTGCTCGAAGATCACGTGCGTGCGAGCGATGAGGTAGACGCCGGCGGTGACCATCGTCGCCGCGTGGATCAGGGCGCTGACCGGCGTCGGGCCCTCCATCGCGTCGGGCAGCCACGTCTGGAGCGGGATCTGCGCCGACTTCGCGACCGCGCCGCCGAGTAGGCCCAGGGCGACGAGGTTCGTCGCGGTTGGCGAGAGATTGAAGTCGAGGGCATTGAAGGAAAGGGAAAGAGACTTCGTGTGCGCGATGAGGATGAAGAAGGCGAGTGCCATCGTTGCGTCGCCGAACGCGTTCATCACGAATGCCTTCTTGGCTGCCTGCACAGCACTCGGCCGGTCGTGCCAGAAGCCGATCAGCAGGTACGACGAGAGGCCGACGAGCCCCCAGCCGACGAGCAGCAGCAGCAGGTTGCCGCCCTCGACCAGCATGAGCATCGAGAAGACGAAGAAGGAGATGTATGCGAAGTAGCGGCGCTCCTCCTCGTCTCCGTCCATGTAGCCGATCGAGTAGAGGACGATCAGGCCGCCGACGCCGCTGACGATCAGCATCATCACCGCGCTCAGCGGATCGACGAGCAATTGCAGGCCGGCGTGGAAGTTCCCAGACTGGAGCCACGTCCACGCTGTCGTGAGTTCGGTACGTGCTCGGGGGTCGTGCGATTGCAGGTCGAGGAATGCCCAGATGGCTCCGCCGAAGGCGACAAAGACGCTCGCTGTCGCGAGCCACGCGGCTGTTCGCCGAGTGATCCGCGTGCCCAGGAGCGTGATGAGGATCGTGCCGGCGAGCGGCGCGAGCAGGCAGAGCCAGGCTCCGCCGGCCTGGAAGTTGGACGGATTCTCGGCGAGCTTGGCGAGAACGGTCATCCCTTGAGCTCCGAGAGCGTGTCGACGTCGAGCGAGAGCTGCCGCCGGTTGAGCGCGACGACGAGGCCGAGACCGACGCAGACCTCCGAAGCCGCGATCGCCATCACGGCGAGCGCGAAGATCTGGCCGGCGCCGTTGTGCCAGTGGCGCGCGAGCGCGATCAGCGCGAGGTTTCCGGCGTTGAGCATCAGCTCGAGGGACAGCAGGACGACGAGCGTGTTGCGTCGGATGAGCACGCCGAGTGCGCCGATCCCGAACAGGACGGCGGCGATCGCGATGTACCAGGCGACGTTCGGTCCGGACATCAGGCGGCTCGCTTCGTGTGTGCGCCGAGAATCACGCCCCCGACTGCGGCGATCAGCAGCACGACCGACGTGATCTCGAACGCGAGCAGGTGGTCGACGAGGAAGACACGTCCGATCCAGGCGGGAGTCCCGAAGGCGGCTCCGACCTTGCCGTCGTGCTTGAGGCTCCCGCTCGCCTGCATCCCGACGGCGACGACGATCTCCACGAGCAGCGCGCCTGCGGCGAGGACGGCGCCGACCGTCTGCCAGGTCGGGCCGCCCGACCACGGCGTCTCGCGCCGCGGTCCGACGTACGCGATCACGAACAGGAACATCACGACGACCGCGCCCGCGTAGACGAGCACCTGAGCCGCCGCAACGAACTCCGCCGACAGGAGGAGGTACATGACGGCGAGCGAGCCGAGGTTCCCGATCAGCGCCAGCGCTGAGTAGAACGGGTTCGAGAAGGTCACGACGGCGACGCCCGAGCCCAGGCACGAGAACGCGGCGACCACCCAGACGATCCAAACCAGCACGTTTCCGGCAGAGGCGAGGATCACGAGTCGCTCTTGTAGAAGGGGATCGGGGTGTCGTAGAGATCCGCGTCCGCGACAGGGGTCTGCTTCACCGGGGGTGTCAGGAGCATGTCCTTCGTGTAGATCTGGTCGTCGCGGTTGTGCTCGGAGA
>DASSLB010000312.1:0-4666 GCA_035689945.1 Gaiellaceae bacterium
TCGAGCGTATCCACCACTGGAGACTCCGCGGCGCAGCCGGTCTCATCGCAGCTCGTTCAGCGCCGGTTGACCTGGATCTGCGCGCGCTCGACGCCCTCCGCGTCGAGCGTCTCCACGGCATCCGCGGCGCGCGCCACCAACGCCTCCGCGTCGTCGTGCGGTTCGAAGTTCGCGAGCACCCAGTCCGCGAGCGGACGCGGGTCACCGCGCTCCGGTCGGCCGACACCCACACGGAGCCGTAGGAACTCCTGCGTCTTGAGGTGCTGTGCGACCGAGCGCAAGCCGTTGTGCCCCGCCAGCCCACCGCCAAGCCGCAGCTGGAGCCGGCCGAGATCGAGGTCGCTCTCGTCGTGGACGACGAGGACGGCGTCGGGTGCGACTTTGAAAAACGACGCCGCCGCACCGACCGAGCGGCCCGACTCGTTCATGTAGGTCTCGGGCTTGAGCAGGGCGAGCTTGTGCCCTTCGAGCCGGATCTCGGCGATCCGCGCGGAGAATTTCGAGCGCCACGAGCCGCCGTGGCGCCGTGCGAGCTCGTCGACGACCATCGCACCGACGTTGTGACGGTTCCGTTCGTACTCGCGCCCGGGATTCCCGAGCCCGACGACGAGCAGGTCGAGCGAAGAACCTTGTCGACGCGGCCAGAGCCGCATGGCTCAGCCCTCGTCGGAGCTCTCGTCGCCGGAGGATTCGCCCTCCGACTCCGCCGAACCCTCGGCAGCCTCGGCCTCGGCTCCCTCTTCGCCCTCGGCCCCTTCCTCGCCCTCCGCCTCCATCGCGGCGAGCTCCTCCTCGGTGGGCTCGGGCTCGACGACCTTCGTCGGCGCGGTCACGGTGGCGACGACCATCTCCGGGTCGTCCAAGAGAGTTGCGCCCTCCGGCGCAGTGAGGTCCGAGATGCGGAGCGTGCCGCCGATCTCCATGCCCGACACGTCGAGGTCGATGTGCTCGGGCATCTCGAGCGGCAGCGCTTCGACGGTGATCTCGCGCAGCGGCTGCGAGAGCACGCCGCCCTCGCGCACGCCGGGCGCGTCCTCGCCGCCGTGGAGCTGGACGGAGACCGCAGCGCGGATGGCCCGGTCGAGCCGAACCTCCTGCAGGTCGACGTGCGTAACGCCGCCGCGCACGGGATCGACCTGGTACTCCTTGAGAATCGACGCGTGCGTCTCTCCCTTGCCGTCGATCTCGACGTCGAGGATCGAGTGCAGGCCCGCCGCTCCGGTGAGAGCGCGGCGGAGCTCCCGCTCCGCGATGCAGATCGCGACCGGCTCGCCGTTGCCGTAGAGGACGCCGGGAACGAGCCCCTCTTTGCGCAGGCGGCGCGACTCGGCCGAGCCGAGCCTCTCACGATTCGCGACGATGAGTTTGGTGCGTTCTCCGGCCATTCCGGCGCCGGAGTGTAGCCGAGAGACGCTTCGGTACCGTCCATCTCGTGGACTTTGAGGAGCTCCTCGCGGACTGGGACGGCGAGCACGCAGTCGTTCGTTTCGATCCCGAAAGCGGCGCCTGGATGTTCGTCTGCGTCCACTCGACCGCACGCGGGCCGGCCGGCGGCGGCACGCGAATGCGGGTCTACCCGAGTCCGGCCGACGGCCTTGCCGACGCGATGCGCCTTTCGGGAGCGATGACGCGAAAGATGGCGGCGGCGGACATGCCACGCGGCGGCGGCAAAGGCGTGCTCGCCGTGCCGGAGCTGCCCGCTGGCGAGCCCCGCATGCGGCTGCTCCGCCGCTACGGCGAGCTCGTCGCCTCGCTCGGCGGCAGCTATCGCACCGCCGGCGACATGAACATCTCGCCGGAGGATCTCGACGTCGTCGCCGAGACGTGCCCGTGGGTGTACGGAACCACAAGCCGCGGCGGCAACAGCGGGCGCGGCACGGCGCGCGGCGGACTGCATGCGATCCGCGCCACGGTAGAGCACCTCTTCGGCTCGCCGGATCTTTCGGGCCGCAGCGTGCTCGTGCAGGGTGCGGGCTCGGTCGGCTCGGTCCTCGCGCGCGAGCTCGCCGACGCCGGTGCCCGTGTTCTCGTGAGCGACATCGACGAGGCGCGCGCGACCGCCACGGGCTTCGAAACGGTGTCACCCGAGCGCGTCCTCGAGACCGAGGTGGACGTCTACTCGCCCTGCGCAGTCGGCGGCACGCTCAGCGCGGAGTCGATCCCCCGCCTCGCCTGTCGCGCGATCGCCGGATGCGCGAACAACCAGCTCGCCGAGCCGGAGGACGCGCAACGCCTGCACGAGCACGGGATCCTCCTCGCGCCGGACTACGTCGTCAACGCGGGCGGCATCATCCAGCTGATCGGGCTCGAGGACGAAGGTTGGAGCGAGGCACAGCTCGAGAACCGGCTCGCGGGAATCGGCGAGACCTTGCGGACGCTCTTCGCCGAGGCCGAGGCGAACGGCATCACACCGGCCGAGGCAGCCGAGCAGCTCGTGAGCCGACGCCTCGCCGAGGCGGCGCCTTCGGCCTAGCTCTTGCCCTGGACGCGCTGCGCGGCGGCAGCGACCGTGCTCACGTCACGTCGACACGGTGTCTTTGCTCGTACTCGCAGCGCGACTCGAGGTGCGGGCTTCCCGCGTCGTGCGTCAGTTCGTACTCGTCGCGCGACTCCAGGTGTGGGCTCTCCCAGTGATGCGCATGGCTGCGGGGATCGCGGAACTGATCCACACGGCGTCTCGGCGGCTTTGCCCGAAATGCGGGTACGAGGAACACAAGAGCCACGGTGACAAGCATCCGTATTACGCTCATCGCTCCTCCTTTGGTCGACCATTCTCGCACTGGCCGTGAGCAGCGTGGTCAGGGCGAACCCGGATCCGCAGTCAGGGAGAAGACGCAGGCAGCAACAAGGCGTTCCGCAGCAACGTGCGCCGCAATCCCAGCAGCGGAGCGGGATCCGATGCGGGATTGCTGCGATCCATTGCCGTGGATCTCCTCCCTCGACTTGATCATCATCGCGTAGGTCGCCTCGCCGAGATCGTCCCCGCCCGGTGAATGGAGCCTGTAGCGGAACATCTCTTCTCCGATCCGGGGCCGAACGGCGGAGCCGACAATCAGCAGGCAGATCCCGTCGCGAGGGCGCCGAGTGAAGCGGGCCTGTAAACCACCTGTCGAGCGATTGCTGAAGCAGCCCCGGCTGGCGCAGGATGTGAGCCAGGGTGAGGGTGCCCGATGCGGCGGGGCGCTCTTCCCGGGGGATGGGGCAGAGGGAAGACGACGCTTCTTTCCGCCCCCAGCGGCAGGAAGGAAGCGGCGATGGCGACGGCAGCACGAAACGGCGAGATTCTCCACCTGTGGCTTCGTCTACTCGGTTGGCAGCTCGAGACCGACCGCGACGGGGACTACACAGTCGGGGTTGGAACCCACTTAGAGGCAGACGGCAGCACTCTCCGCGTCGGCGGCTGCGCCCGCGATGACGGCGAGCTCGCGCTGCAGCTGTTCGAGCAGGCGATGCTGACCTACGAACGCGTCCACGACAGGGCCCTGAACCAGCTCACCGCGGCCTAGCTGTCCGAACTGCAATGCGAATACAGCTTTCGTCTGCGGACCTGCTGAACGAACTGGTGGCGTTCCTCCGAGCTGAACCAAGCGCAGTGGTCGAACAGCTGTCGGACGATGAGATCGAAGTGACGCTGCTCGGCTCCTACCAGGAGGACGCGCTACGGATGGAGCTCTACCTGCGGCTGCGGGCGTGGGAAGCAGCACACCACGCTAGTGGCGTACACGTCGAGATCATCGACTAAGTCGAAGCACTTACCAACGCTTCCGAAGCGCGGAGACAGGTACGGAACCGCTGTCACGGGCTCAGCTTCGTCTTGGCTTGCACGCCATCATCCGGATCATCTGCAGACAGTCAGACAATGCGTACGGAACGCTCCAGCGGTCGTCGACGCTAACCGGCGAGCCCGAGGCCGACCATCGGCCGAACGAGGTAGTCGCGCCTGGCGACGCAGGAGCGGGAGCTCCCACTGGCCTCCCGCTCCTTGGTTGCTAGGAGATGTTGAACCCCTGGTCGCTAGGTAAGGGCGGACTCCCGCAGACGCCCGCCCTGGCCGGCGAGCGCGGTCTCCATCAAGCGTTCGGCCCCCTGCCCGAGCGCTTCGCGTGCCGCCCCCTCTGCCACCTGTGCGCCAACTGAGGCAAGCGTCAGCGCCCCCACCAGCCTCACGGTGTCAACCAGCCACGGGTGAGGATCGGGATCGTCAAGGTGCCACGGAAACGGCCACGGCCCCGGCCACGGGATCGGGCGATGACCGGATGGTGTGCCGCACCAGTCGTCGACCGCCTGCATGACGATCCGCTCCGCCCCCTCATCGTTGCCAGCCGCCTCGGCCGCGACGGCTGCAAGCGCGATCTCGTTCGCAACCCGCGCAGCGGCGAACTGCAACTCGACCCCCGGCGGAATCGGCTGCGGGTTCAACTCAACCGCTTCTCCAGCAGAAAGCGCCCCAAGAGCCCCTTGTGGACCCCTCGGGATCACATCGAAGATCGCGGGATTGATACGCCCCATCCTCGCGAGCAACTCGAGAATGTTGATGTTCACTGCGGCCTCCTTGGAGAGCCAAACGCTCTCTCGCTGCGATTCAAGGCGCCGAACCGCTGGCGGCGCCGCAGACGACGTGCCGCAGAGCCTTACAAGGGCCAACAATCCCACCCCGTAGTTTGCT
>DASSLB010000313.1:0-2157 GCA_035689945.1 Gaiellaceae bacterium
CTGCCTTGGCCGACCTGCCGGAGTCCACGCAGCTCGTCTACAACGCGGACGACCCGCAACTCGCTGCGGTGAGCGAGGCGCATTCCGGCAGCGTCGCGTTCGGGCTCGACGATCCGCGCCTCGCTCGGCCATCGCTCCAACACGCGGCCGACTCGAAGTACTGCGTCCGCTGCGGCACGCCATACGAGTACGCCGCCGCGTACGTCGGCCATCTCGGCGACTACCGCTGCCCCCGCGGCGACCATGTCCGGCCGCCGCTCGACGTGGCGGCGCGGGACATCGTGATCCAGGGACTCGAACGCGCGTCGTTCCGGCTCGACACGCCCGAGGGATCCCGGTCCGTCGAGCTCGCGTTGCCGGGTCTCTACAACGTCTACAACGCGGTCGCGGCCGCAGCGCTCGCCCGCTCGCTCGGCGCGGGGCTCGACGAGATCGCCGCCGGCCTCGGACGCTTCGTGGCGGCCTTCGGCCGCTTCGAACGCGTCGCCGTTGGGGACAAGCGCATTCTCCTGCTCCTGATCAAGAATCCCGCAGGGGCAAACGAAGCGATTCGTACGCTCGTCGACGGTGGTACGCCGCAGGTGCTCGTCGTCGCCCTCAACGACGAGATCGCCGACGGGCGCGACGTCTCCTGGATCTGGGACGTCGACTTCGAGCCGCTCTTGTCGGAGCTCGAGACGCTCGTGGCGAGCGGCGGACGGGCCGCGGAACTGGCGCTTCGCTTCCGCTACGGCGGGCTCGACGAGGAGGCGATCGAGATCGAGCCCGATCTCGGCAACGCGCTCGAACGCGGGCTTGAGCTCACGCCGGACGGCGGCGAGCTCGTCCTCCTCCCCACCTACACCGCCATGCTCGGCCTGCAGCGGATCCTCGCCTCACGCGGGCTGGCGAAGCCGTACTGGGAGCGCTCCCGATGACGGCGATCCGCGTCGGCCACCTCTATCCGGACTACCTCAACATCTATGCCGACCGCGGCAATATCGCGGTGCTCGCGCGACGGGCGGCGTGGCGAGGCCACGAGCTCGTGGTAACCGCGCTCGGCCTGGGCGAAACGGTCGTTCCGGGGGCGCACGACCTCTACTACGTCGGCGGCGGACAGGATCGGGAGCAGCTGCTCGTCGCCGATGACCTTCTCGCGAAGGCAGACGCGTTGCGCGAGTCGGTCGCCCGTGGCGCGGCCGCGCTCGCGGTCTGCGGCGGCTATCAGCTCCTCGGCCGCGGCTACCGCGGCTTTCACGGTGAGGACATGCCGGGAATCGGCCTCCTCCCCCTCGACACCGTCGCCGGCGAGCGGCGCATGATCGGCGACGTGCTGCTCGAGTGCGAGCTCGAGCCCGGTGAGAAGCGGACGCTCGCCGGTTTCGAGAACCACGCCGGGCGCACGCGTCTCGACCCTGGCGCAGAGCCCCTCGGCCGGGTGCTCGCGGGCTTCGGCAACGACGGCGAGAGCGGCTTCGAGGGCTGCAAGGCCGGCCGCGTGATCGGCACCTATCTCCACGGCCCGCTCCTGCCACGCAACGGCTGGCTCGCCGACTGGCTGCTCGAACAGGCACTCGCACACCGGCTGGGCCGCGACGAGCCGCCGCGGCTCGAGCCGCTGCCCGACGAGCTCGAGCGCAGAGCACACGAGGTGTCCGCCGCGCGCGCACGCGCACGCGGTGGCCGCTTCAGCTAGCCCGCCTGCGCGATCTTCAGCACTTTTTCGACCGCCACCCGGAGGGCGGCGGGCACCTCGCCGTTGCCGCGGTAGCGCTGCCACGCCTTGTGCGGCTTCCGGCCCCGGTTGCTCGCCTTGAGCCCCGAAACGGTCTCGAAGTCCGGTGTGAGCACGACGGTGCGGCGGCTGCCCGCAACCTCGCGGATCGCACGGTTGACGACTCGTTCCGATTCGACGGGCGGCACGCCTCGCGGCGCGTCCCGGTCGTGGACGACGACGTACGGGACGCTGCACGCGTTGCAGATCCGCGCAAAGAGCGGCATGTTCCCCTTGCCCCCGCACTCGAAGACAAGGATCCCCTCCTTGTCGGGATCGACGCCCAGCGCGTCGAAGACGAGCGGGAAGGTCAGCTTCTCGGTCCGGCCCTCGACGAGCACCGCGCAGCGTGCGAGGAAGAGCTCCGCGCGGTCGCTGTCGAACTCCGAGAGAGCCCGGAACAT
>DASSLB010000314.1:0-2170 GCA_035689945.1 Gaiellaceae bacterium
GTCGCAGCTTTCGACCACTCTCGATGGGCCCGGTCGGCGCGGGCGATTGCGTCCCGCAGCTCGTCGTCTGTGATCGTCGGGTACTCCTTGACCGTCTCGCCGGTCGCGGGATCGACAACTGCGTACATGCTCATCGCTTCTCTCCTCCGTCGGTCGGACTAAGGCCGACTCTACGCGTTAAGCGATCGTTCATCAGCGCGTAAGCCCGACGAGAGAGCCTGCTGCGACCGTCGTGGAGCGCATGGGGAATCGGCCCCGTGTGTATCTCCAGGAGGTCTCGAGGATGAGGTTGTCTCGATTCGCGGTTCTATTCGTGCTCACAGTGGCTGCCGCCGGCTTCACGGTCAGCGGCGCGGTTGCGGCGGGCGGCGCGTCCGACGTCATCGGTCATGTGTACATCAACGACAACATCGCACCGGCCAACAGCGTGGCCGGGTTCGACCGCCACGCCGACGGAAGCCTGACCCCGATGCGAGGCTCGCCCTTCACGGTCGGCGGCTCGGGCACCGGGCATCCGAACGCATCTCAGGGATCTCTGCAGCTGAGCGCGGACGGCCGCTACCTGCTCGCCGTCGACGCCGGCAGCAACCAGATCTCGGTGCTGCGGATCAAGCCCGACGGGTCGCTCCAGCTCGCGGGAGAACCGGTCGCCTCGGGCGGTATCGACCCGGTCAGCATCGGCATCCACGGCAATCTCGTCTACGTCGCCAACGCCGGTCCCGGCAGCAACACCGGCGACACGAACTACACCGGCTTCACGCTCAACGCCGGCGGACAGCTGAGGCCCATCCCGGACTCGACGTACGTACTGCCGAACGACTCCAAGCCGGGCCAGGTGCTCTTCAGCGGCGACGGGACGAGGGTCGCGGGAACGCGCATTGCGACCTCGCTGATCGACAGCTTCACCGTCGGCAATGACGGGCGGCTCACCCCGGCTCCTGGCTCGCCCTACGACGCGCAGGCGTTCACTCCGGCGCAGGGTTGGGGACAGCTCGGGAGCGAGTTCAGCCCCACCGACCCGAATCAGCTGTTCGTTTCCGACGCGCACGTCGCCAGCGGAGGCGCGGCCTTCCCTGGGCTGGTCTCCAGCTTCAACGTCGCAGCCGACGGCACGCTGACCCCGGTCGGAGCGCCGGTTGCCAACGACGGCGGCGCGGCCTGCTGGATCGAGATCAGCCACGACGGCAAGTTCCTCTTCGACGTGAACACGGCCTCGGCCTCGATCTCGAGCTATTCGATCGGCGCCGGCGGCTCGCTTACGTTCCTTCAGAGCACAGGCGCGGGCCAGCTTGGCGGCGGTGCCGAGGATGCAGGCCTCTCGCCCGATGGCTCGACCCTCTGGGTCGTCGAGTCGGGCACCAACGCCGTCGCCGGCTTCACGGTGGACGGCGGCACGCTGACCCCGCTGGCGGAGGCGGCCGGTCCGGTCGGTGCGACTCCGTCCGGGATTGTCGTCGACTGACGGAAGACAACGTGGTGAGGCGAGCCTGCGGCTGCCCGCCTCACCACACCTGAAGGATTACGCAGTGATCCCGGTGCGCGCGGCGAGGGCTTGCTTGAGGAGCTCGAGCGCCTTCTGAGTGTCGCCGCGCTCCTCGTAGATCTCGGCCATGGCCGCCAGCGCGGCGGCGACGTACTTGTTCGCGACCGGCGCTTGCTCGACGGCTAGCTCGTAGAGCTCCAGAGCACGGGCGACGTCTCCCTGTTCTTTGCAGATGTCTGCGACCGCGGAGTAGGCGCGCGCAGCATCTCGCGGCGCGGCGGTGGAGAGCTGCGGCGCGATCCCCAGGAGGAGCTCCGCGGCTTCCTCCCGTGCACCGAGCGCGGCCAGCGCACGGGCGCGCTCGATCGTGAACATGGCCACGTCAGTCGTCTCCCGGCCGGCTGATGAGACCACGACAGGCTCTCCTTCGTCGACGAGCTCGAGCGCGGCGTGGGGGTTCCCGCGCTCGTTCTCGATGTACGCCAGAAGCAGCAGAGCCCGAGCCGCTTCAAGCGTCTGCTCGCTTGCCTTCAGGGTGGCGAGTGCAAGGTGGGCGTACTCGGCTGCGCGGTTGGAGTCGCCCTGCGAGAAGTGAACACGCGACTGCGACCAGTACAGGCTCGCCCGCAACTTCGGGTCGATCGTCTCGCGTGCCAGGTCGAGAACCTCGCCGAGCGTCGCGTGTGC
>DASSLB010000315.1:0-18689 GCA_035689945.1 Gaiellaceae bacterium
ACCGTCGGTCGCGATCGTGAAGGCCGCATTCCCGGCCACCCAACCGCTCGTCCCCGACTGGAAGCTGCCGTTCGGTAGGAGGTTGCTCGATGCTCCCCACGCCGACGGCGCGAGCACGAGCAGGGCGGACAGCATGGCGAAGAGCGCGACGCCGCCGATTGCCTTCCCCCGTAGCCACCAACAAGTCGCCCTTGCCCGTGGCGTCAACGCGTTCCCTGGTACCGCGCCCCGATGGCGCGCGGCATCCGAGGGGGCGCGGCGCCTGCCGTGCCTCTGCGCGCTTCGTCCGCGGGCGGTTTCCCGGGTTGTCGTCCCCACTACTCTCTCTTCCTCGAGTCGGCTGGCTGGAAGATCCTCATCCTGCAGGCTAGGCGATAATCCCATGCGTGGACAGGGCGCGGACACAGTAACCTGCGTGGTCATCCCGGATAGCATGAGCCACCATCCGGCTACGGAGTCAGCAGTAGCCGACGGCTTGAACGGATACCGAGCTCCGGTAGTTGCGGTTCACCTGGCCGCTCCGCGGCCGTGCCACATCAGTTCGGTCGACCTCGCGCGGCGCCGCCGACTCTATGCTGTCCTGAGAGCCGCGTCGGGAGAACGACCGTTTAAGGGATGTGCGCCGGCTGCGTCCGGAGCGGCGTTGTGGAGCCAGTTGGCGCGGGCGACCTTCGCCACGGCCTGCGCCCGCGTGTGCACGCCCAGCTTGAGCAGAATCCGCTGGATGTGCGTGCCAACGGTGTTCGAACTGATCACGAGCATGCGGGCGATCTCCTTTTGTGTCAGCCCCTGGATGAGCAGTGTTATCACCTCTCGCTCACGCGCCGTCAGGCCCAACCCATCGAAGTCGACTGGGCCGGGGTTCGAGGCGTCGCTCCCGTCGCTCGTCGAACGCACGGCCAGACGTCGGATGCGCGCGACGAGCTCGTTCGGGTCGAGTGGCTTGACCAGATACTCGTCCGCGCCGAGAAGAAGACCGGCGACACGATCCGTCACGTCGTGCTTGTCGCTCGACATGAACACGATCGGAAGTGCCTCGCCGAGTCGCTCTCGCAAGAGCTTGCAAGTGAGCAACGCAGAAGCTTGAGCCCAATCGAGGTCGAGAAGGACCGCGGCCGGCTCGGTCGAAGCAAGCTCGAGCGCCGCTCGCGCATCCTCAGCCTCGCGTACGTCGTATCCCGTCGCCGTCAGGAACCCACGTAGCGCTTCGGAGTCGGCTGGGTTCCACAGCGCGAGAATGACTGTGTTCTGCGCGACCTGCATGTGTCGTACGCTACCCATGCCCCGTGGTCAGATCACTGGCCGAAGGGCTAAGGTTCGTGGCTGACGTAGTACTTTCGGACCAGTCTTCGCGCTACAGCAGACGTACGTCTCAGTTCCAGCGGCGACCGACTATCGCTCGGCTCTGCCTCGGCGTGGGCTCGGGGAACCTGCACCGACCGGCAAGGCGCTGGACGCGAGCCGATGCGCGACGTCGGTGCGTACTGGATCGAGAGGATGTCGGCGCAGTGGGGTTGAGTTGACAATTTGAGTTCGCCGGCGCCCCTCACCGGGGCTACTCGGGGAGGCGCGGGCGTGAGAGGTGGCTCACTCATCACGCCGATGGTCGTGGAGGATCGCTCCGACGTTCTTGAACACCCCGCCGTGCGCGAGGTCGGTACCCATGGCGGAAACCGGGGCATCACGAAGCGCAACAGCTCATGGGGCCATGTCCTCGGCGTGTCGCTGCTGATCTCGGCGTTTGGGCTGTTCGCGAGGGTTGTCCGCCTCGGTGAGGATTGGTGAAGGCGTTGTCGGCTCAATCGACGCGATCGCATCGTGGCCGTGCTGCTCGGCGCAGTCGGCGACTTCGTCGTGAGGCTCACGTCCCTCGGTACCGGCGTCTTCTTCCGGTCTGCCCCGTCTGATCCCGTTTCGCCTGCGCGCGCGCAAAGTCGTGGCCGGAACGTACGCGTACGGTCTGCCGAAAGTAGTCGACAGTTGCAGCATCTGTAACCCCCGTAGTGAAGTCGCGTTACAGCCGCCGCCGCAGCACAGTTGCTGCCGTTGCAGTCTTTCGCAGACCGGATCGCCTTCCTAAGCTGAGTGCTCAGCGAAGGGGGAGGAAGGGGCAGCTTGACGGAGGCAGCTATTGGCGTGCCGGTGGGGGACGACGCCCTCACGGCAGCTATTGGAGTGCCGGTGGGGGACGACGTCCTCACGGCAGCTATTGGAGTGCCGGCGGGGGACGCGGCCCTCGCGGCTCGTCGAATCGGCGGGGTAGTCGAGCGGCGACTCGGCGGCTCGGGTGTGGACCGCCGCCTGGGCGTGGACACGCTCTTCATCGCTCTGATGACGGCGCTCGCCCTGCTCCTCGTGGTGCTGATGGCCGGCATCCACGATGTCGGAACAGTAGTCGTCGCGACCGTCGGACTCGGCGCGATCTGGGTTGCGTCCCTGTGGTCGACGGGATCTATCCGTCACCGACTCCGGCGCAATTCCCTCGGGCCGCTCACCGGCGGAACGTTCGCCTTCGCTGCAGCCTCAGCTCTCGACGACGCGCTCCTCCATGGGTCGCTGATGACGAGCACCTTGCTGCTCATGAGTGGGAGCGCCGTTGCCGCCGCAGCGACGTTCCGGCTTTTCGCCTTGCGGATGCTCGAGAGTCGCCCACGCGTTCTCGTGGTCGGAACCGGCGACCGCGTCGTCGATGCGATCCGCGAACTCGAGTCGGACCGGCGCCCGCGCTTCGATCTCATCGGTTTCGTGGGAGACCGTGCAGGAATCACGCGAGTCGGGGCGCCCCGCCTCGGGCACACATCCGACCTCCTCGAGGTAGTTCGCACGGAGAAGCCGGACATCGTCATCTGCGGGAGCGAGAGCCGCCGGACGACGACCGTCGACCGCCTGCTCGAAGCCGGTCTCACACGGATGCGCGTCGTCAGCTCGGACGAGTTCTACGAATTTGCGCTCGGCCGCGTCTCTAGCAGCGCGATCTGCCCGGCCTGGTTCGTATCGGTGCTAGGCGTCGACGCGAGGCCGTTCTCGACGGTGGCCAAGCGGATCTTCGACCTCGTGTTCGCGACTCTTGCGCTGCTCGTGTTCGCGCCGGTGGCAGCCGTCATCGCCAGCCTCGTGCGCGCCTCCAGCCCCGGTCCGGTCATCTACCGGCAGATACGCAGCGGCGAGCGCGGCGAGCTGTTCGAGATGCTCAAGTTCCGCACGATGGTCGTCGATGCCGAGTGCGGCGAGGCGGTCTGGGCGACCGAGAACGACCCGCGCGTGACGCGCATCGGGCGCCTGCTGCGGGTCACGCGCCTGGACGAGCTCCCGCAGCTCGTGAACGTGCTGCGGGGAGAGATGAGCATCGTTGGTCCCCGTCCGGAGCGACCCGAGTACCTCGACCGGCTTCGTGCAGAGATCCCGCTCTGGACGCGGCGTCACCTCTTGAAACCCGGCATCACGGGCTGGGCTCAGGTGAGCCTCGCGTACACCAGTGACGTGCGCGGAGCAGCGCAGAAGCTCGCGTACGACCTCTACTACCTCAAGCACAGGGGCTTCGGGCTGGATTGCCTGATCTTGGCAAAGACGATCTCGATCGTTCTGACCGGGCGCGGCGCCCGGTGACGGCGGCAGACGCGGTCTCGAGCTGCCCGGCTCCGGCGGCGATGTCGATCGACGTCGAGGAGTGGTTCCAGGTCGAGAACCTACGGAGGGTCGTCTCGCGCGACTCGTGGGATGGCCGTGAGCGTCGTCTGGAGCTGACGATGGACCGGATGCTCTCGGTGCTGGACAAGCAGGGCGTACGGGCGACCTTCTTCGTTCTCGGGTGGACTGCGGAACGTTCGCCGCAGCTTGTTCGCACGATCGCGTCGTCCGGTCACGAGGTCGCCTCCCACGGGTACGGGCACGAGCTCTTGCAAGGGCTCGGCGAGGCAGGGTTTCGCGACGACGTGACGCGTTCGAAGGGTGTGCTCGAGGATCTTGTGGGACAGCCGGTGGAGGGCTACCGTGCGCCGAGCTTCTCGATCACGGATTGGGCGCTGCCGATCCTGCGAGATGTCGGGTTCCGCTACGACTCGTCGGTCTTACCGATCTCGTTCCGGCATAGCCGGTACGGAAGGCTCGGCGGCGACATCGAGCCGGTCGCGATGCGATCGGGGATCACGGAGGTCAGTCTCTCGTGCCTGCGCATCGCGGGCCAGGCGCTGCCATGGTCGGGGGGTGGCTACTTCCGGCTGGTTCCGTATCCCTTGTTCCGGTGGGGCATCCGTCGCATTCTCGGGTCATCGCGACCGTACGTGTTCTACATCCATCCGTGGGAGTTCGATCACGAGCAGCCGCGGCTGCGGGGACTCAAGCGGAGCGAACGCCTGCGGCACTACCTGAACCTCGAGCGTACCGAGGCGCGTTGGACGGCTCTGCTCCGCGATTTCCGGTGGCTGACGATCCGGGAGCTGATCGCACGTCACCAGCCTGCGGATACGCCCGCCGGAATCGACACGTGGACGGGTGAGGCGGGAGTGATCGCGTGTCCCTGAGAAGTCAGAGTGCGGGATGGCCGTCGGTCACGGTGGTCGCAGTCGTCGCCTCCGTGGCCAGCACAGTGTTGGCGGCTGCTTGGCGATCGGCGACGCCTCTCGTTCAGGCTGCTTCCCTACCCGAGCGACGGCTCGGGGGCGAGCAGCTTCTACATTGTGGACCGGCAGCTCGACAACAGCAGCCACCCCGACGAGGTCGACGGCAAGGTCTTCGAATACAGGGCGCGGGCGCCGTCGAGCCTGCGCGGTGGTTAGGGGTGTAGTGGTGGATACGGGGTCGCATCAGGTAATGAGGCTCCCGCTCGCCGCGAGCCCGAGCGGCTCCATCAGCGACGGCGGACCGACGAAGATGCCGCCCCTCCACGTCGACGACGGGGAGCGGGACTCCGTGAGCGGAGCGGCAAGTGGCGATGCGGCCACGCTCGAGCCGTTGCAAACGTGGGGAGCGAGGACCGGCGGGGTCGCCGTGCTCCCGCACAAGGGCGCCCGGCCGAGGATCCTGCACGTCAAGGGGTCGGGGAAGTACGGCGGCGACTGTGTGCTCATCCTCGAGCTGGCGCGCTCCGCGCGCGAGCAGGGTTACGACGTCGACATCCTCGCCACCGACCGGCGGTTCCAGGAGCTCATCCGCGAGGAGGGATTCGGCGTCGTCGACCTCGACGTCGTACGCCGCGAGATCCGCCCACTCTGGGATCTGCAGGGGCTCCTGCGCCTGACGAGATTCCTCTCGGGCTCCGGCTACTCGATCGTGCACACGCACACGTCGAAGCCGGGAGTTGTCGGAGCGCTTGCGGCAAGGTGGGCTGGTGTGCCGGCCGTGATGCACACGTTGCATCTCCTCCCCTTCCATGAGGAGACCGGCATGTTGCAGACGGCGGTGTACACGGCAGTCGAGCGGCTCGCTGCGCGCTGGTGCGATCGGATCGTCGCCGTCAGCGAGCACCAACGTGGCTGGGCTCTGCGCCAGAAGATCGGAGATCCGGACCGGATCGTCGCGATTCCGAACGGCATTTCGGACGGCCGCGTGCGGCCGACACGGCCGAGAGAGCAGGTGCGAAGGGAGCTCGAAGTGTCCGACCGGTTCGTGCTCCTCTCGACCGGCCGGCTTGTCGATCAGAAGGGGCTCGAGTACCTCATCGACGCTGCCGCGATGGTCCGCGGCCAGATGCCCACGGTCTCTGTCGTACTCGCCGGCGACGGGCCCCGGCGCTCCGACCTCGAGCGCCTCGTCCGCGCTCGCCGGCTCGAAGACGTGGTTCGCTTCCTCGGATTCCGCCGCGATGTGGCGAACCTCCTCGCCGCGGCCGATCTGGTCGTTCTCCCGTCTCTCTGGGAAGGCCTCTCGATCTCGCTGCTCGAGGCAATGGCCGCCGGCAAGGCCGTCGTCACGACCTCGATTGGGGCGAACAGGGAGGTCACGAACGACGGCGAGAGCGCTGTCCTCGTTCCGCCGAAGGATCCCGGCAGCCTCGCCGTTGCCATCCTCGCGCTCGCCGCCGACGCGCCGCGACGCGAGCGCCTCGCGCAGCGGGGGCGGGAGATCCAGCGAGAGCGCTACGGAACCTCGCGGATGCTCGAGGCGTACTCGCAGGAGTACGCGCGCCTGTTAGACGCGAAGTTCAGTGTGGAGGCTCGTCCTCGGGCTGCGGGAGCACCCGCATGAGCGCGACCCTTGCGATCGGCGAAGGCGCCCCGCTGGCCGAGGTCGCGCAGGGCAGCGGGCCGCTGCCACTCGTCCTGCAGCTCGCCGCGGCACTCGAGGCTGAGGGGATTACCTACTGCCACTGGAAGAGCAACGAGGCAATCGCGCGCTCGCTCACGGGCGAGAACGACCTCGACCTGCTGGTCGCACGCAACGACGCGGCGCGCTTCGCCGCTGTCCTGGCACGGCTCGGCTTCGTACACGGCCGGTCGCCCCGCGAGGCGCCGGCGGTCGACAACTTCTATGGATTCGATCCCGCAGCCGAGCACCTCGTGCACGTGCACGCCCATTACCAGCTGATTATCGGGGACGACCGGACGAAGAACTATCGAGTCCCGATCGAAGGGCCGTATCTTCGGTCCGCGACATCACGGCACACCCTCCCTCTTCCGAGACCCGAGTTCGAGTTCGTCGTCTTCGTGATCCGAATGACGCTCAAGTACTGCACCTGGGACGAGATCGCATGGCAGGCGTTTCGCGGTAGACGCGCGCAGCCCATGCCTCGCGAGTGGCGGGAGTACAAGCACCTGCGTGCGCGTGTAGACGACGAACGCGCGGCCGCGATCCTCGACAAGCACCTCCCGATCGTCGGGTCCGACCTCTTCCAGGAGTGCGTCGCGGTGCTCGAGAATCAGCGTCCGCTTGCGCGGCGGCCGGGGGTCGCACGAAGGATCGAGCGGGCGCTGCAACCGTATTCGCGTCGTTCCCGCAGCCGCGACCTTGGCGCGCGGATGCTCGGGCGTATAGTCGCCGCGACGAGTCGCCGCCTGGGCCGGAATCGCAAGAGCCGTCTCGACTCGGGAGGAGCGATGATCGCGGTGATCGGCGGCGATGGGTCAGGAAAGTCGACTGCGCTCGCTGCGCTGCAGCGGTGGCTCGGCAGCGAGCTCGACGTCGACCTCGTGCACATCGGCAAGCCGACCTGGTCGCCCGCCACGATCGCCATCCGCGCGGCCCTCAAGGCGCTCGGCGCGCTCACGTCGGGGGCCGCCCGCACTCTTCCCATCGCACCGACCCGCGCCGCCGCCACAGCTGTCGCCGATCTCCGGCCGCTCGTCTGGCTGTTGTGCACCGCCCGAGACCGACGGCGCACGTACCGAGCTGCCCGCCGCCGCGTCGCCCGCGGGCAAATCGTCCTGTGCGATCGGCATCCCGCGCCGAGTCTGACCGGAATGGAAGCGCCCTTGATCGCCCTGCGGGCTGACAGCCGGCAAGACGGCCGGCTGGTTCAGGCGATGGCACGACTCGAGGAGTCGTACCACCGAGCGATCGCTGCCCCCGACCTCCTCGCAGTCCTCCGCGTCGATCCCGAGATCGCTGTGAAGCGCAAGCGCAACGAGCCGGCAGCGTACGTCCGCGCACGCAGCGCCGCAATCTGGCGAATTGACTGGAGCTCGACCCACGCGCACGTGGTCGACGCAAGTCGTCCTGCCGATGCCGTCGCAGCCGAGCTGAAGGCTCTCGTCTGGTCGACGATCGCTGGTGGTGCTCACGGTGACCATGGACGGCCGTAGGACACTCGAGATCGTCGGCGTCGCCGGTTCCGGCAAGTCGACGCTCGCCCGGATGCTTCACGACCAGGCCGGCTGGGAGATCGCCGACTCGCTGCACACGCGTCTTCCGGCGCACTGGCCATACGTTGCGCACAGCGCCCCGACGCTTCTCCCTCTGCTCGCCCGGACGATCGGCACCTCTCCGTCGCTCAGCTGGGATGAGACGAAGTTCCTCGTCTACGTTTCGGAGTGGGACAGGTTCCTCCGTCGTCGACCTGCGTGCGTGATCACGATCCTCGACCAGGGCCCGATTTTCGCGCTCGCTCGTCTCCTCTGGAGCGGGAAGGCGATCACACGGACGCGGGCGTTTCGCCACTGGTTCCGCGCCATGGCGGAACGCTGGTCGCGCGAGCTCGCCACGATCGTCCATCTCGTCGCCCCGGACGCCGTCCTGCTCGAGCGGATCAACGGCAGAGCGCAGCAACACGAGACGAAGGGAGCGCCGAGTGCCCGAAGCCTTGGGATCCTCGCGGCGCACGGACGCGCCTACGACCACGTGCTCGAGCTGCTCGCCGCCGCCGGGCACCCGCGCGTCCTGCGCTTCGACACGAGCACGACCACGCCGGACTCGATCGTGACCCAGCTGGTCGGAGCGGTGGAAGGATTCCGATGAGAAACGCCACGGCACCGGGGCGGCTCCGAGTCCTTCACGTGATCATCATGCTCGGCGAGACCAACGGGCAGTACAACGAGCATTGCCTGCCCCTCCTCGAGGCCCGCGACCTCTCGATCTGCACCTACTTCGAGCCGAGGCTCACGGCGCCGCCCGAGATCGACGTCTTCCCGGGCGACGGGACGCTGCGTGGCTTCTCGCGTGCCTTGCGCGACGCCTTCCGGCAGAAAGAGTACGACGTCGTCCACGTTCATGCCCCCGCGACGGCCGCGCTGACGCTCCTCGGGCTCGTCACGCAGCCGCGCCGTCGGCGGTTGCGGAGCTCGCTCGTGTACACGGTCCAAGACTCGTTCCACGACTACAAGCTCCGTGACCGGCTCCTCATGCTTCCGGTCTTCGCGAGCTATCGCCGCATCGTCTTCTGCGGTCGGGCAGCGCGCGATAGCTATCCAGCACTTTGGAGGCGCATTGCGGGGGGCCGCTCTCGGGTCGTTCCCAACGCCGCCGACCTCGGCCGAGTCGAGCGAGCCACGGCGAATACGAGCCGCGGAGCGAACGGGAGTTTCGAGATCATCTCCGTGGGACGGATCGAGCCGGTCAAGGACCCGCTGACGGTGCTCACCGCTTTCCAGGCGAGCCGCGACGAGCGGTCGCGACTCGTCTTCGTCGGCGCGGGCAGCCTCGAGCGCGATCTCTCGGCCGCCGTTCACGCAGCGGGTCTCGACGACGAGGTCGAGCTCGCCGGCCTGATCCCACGCGACGACGTCTTCGTCCGTTGCGCGCACGCCGACCTGTTCGTGTCGGCCTCTCGCGGCGAAGGACTCCCGGTCGCGGTCATCGAGGCGATGGCGAGCGGGTGCCCCGTCGTCCTCTCCGACATCCCGCCGCATCGAGAGGTGGTCGACGGAGCGGACTTCGTGCCGTTCGTGCCCGAGCGCGATCCGGAAGCGCTCGCCCGCGAGATCGAGCGCTTCCGGGCGATGCCGCCGCACGAGCGACGGGCGGTCGGCGAACGGTGCCGCGGGCTCGCGAACTCCCGGTTCGCGCTCGAGACGATGCACGCCCGCCTCGAGGACCTCTACCGAGAGGTCGCAGCGTGATCGTCGAACTCATCGGCTGCGCCGGGGCCGGCAAGACGACGCTGCGCCGCATGCTCTGTGATCGGAGCGTGTCGCGCCAGCGGGTCGTCGCGATGTCCGATCTCGTGATCCCACGTATCGCTCGCCAACGGATCACGAATCCGACCGTACTCAACCTCGCGCAGGAGATCGTGGCATTGCCGTCGTTCGTCCGGGCGTGGCGGCGCGAGCAGCAATACCTCGCGCTCGCGCGTGAGCTCGTCACACGCGAAGGATTTCCCCGCTACGAGCGCGTCGTCGCAGCGCGCGGGCTCGAGCGCAAGATCGGCATGTACCACCTCGCGCGGCGCCGGGCACGTGGGAAGGTCGTGATCTGGGACGAGGGAGCGCTTCTCACCGCGTACAACCTGTTCGTTCCCGGCGGGTTTCCTCTCGCCGCCGCGGAGGTCGAGCGGTTCGCGGCGCACGTGCCGCTTCCCGACCGCATCGTCTACGTCACAGCGCCGACGGAGCAACTGGTTGCGCGCGCCCTCTCCCGACCGGACCCGCGACGACAGCACGTGGGCCGGGACGAAGCCGCCATCGCGCGTAACATCGAGCGCACCGTCGAGCTGTTCGATCTGCTCGCGGACACCCCGCCGGTCGCCGAAAGAACGCTAGTCGTTGCGAACGACGGTCCCGCCTCCTCCGTCTCCCAGCTCGCCGACTCGATCGTGAGCTGGCTCGAGTCGGAGCCGGAGCGTCGAGTCGATGCCGTCGCAGACCTGAGGGTGGTGACGGCGTAACGTGCTCGAGAACGCAGCGAACCTCTTCGAACGGCTCGACGACACTGCGATCTCCTACTGCCACTGGAAGAGCAATCGCGGGCTCGACGCGGGCGTCCAGGGCGCGACGGACCTCGACTTGCTCGTCGAGCGGCGCCAGGCGGACGCCTTCAGGGACGTTCTGCACGAGCTGGGCTTCCGTCCGGCCTCGGAGGGGGCCACGCGGCCTCTGCCCGCGGTCGAGCATTACCACGCCCTCGATCCATCCGGTTCCCTCGTCCACGTTCACGCTTACTACCGGATCATCTCCGGCGACAGCCTCGGAAAGAGCTACCACTTCCCGCTCGAGGCGATGCTGCTGGAGAACACCCGCAGGGTCGGGCTCGTCACGGTACCGTCTGAAGGGGCCGAACTGATCGTCTTCACCCTCCGCATGCACATCAAGCACACGTCCCTGGTGGAGCTCGCGCTGCTGCATCGCGACTGGCCGCACGTTCGGCGGGAGGCCGACGGCCTCGCCGGCCGGGAAGCAAGGCGGGAAGCCGCCGTGCTCCTCTCGACGTGGCTCCCGCAGGTGGACGGCACGCTCTTCGCGTCGGCCGTCGACGCGCTGGTCAAGCCCATGCCGCTGGCACAGCGCGTTGTTATCGCTCGGCAGATTCGCGCCCAGCTCCAGCCGTTCGCGCGGTACGGACGCGTGCGGGCGTCGATGATCCGGACACAGAAGTTGATGGAGGCGGGCGTTGCGCGATTGCACGGGTCGAGGCGCCGCCTCGTTCCCGCAAACGGGGGCGCTGTGATCGCGTTCGTCGGCGCCGAGGCGACTGGCAAGTCGACGATCATCCAAGACGTTGAGCAGTGGCTCAATCCGCACTACGTCGTCAGGCGCGTCCACGCCGGGAAGCCGCCCGGCACGGTCCTGACGACCCTCCCGAACCTTCTGCTCCCCGCCCTACGTGCACTCCTCCCGGAGCAGCGCTCGACGTCCGTGATGCGGAAACGCATCGATGTGGAGCCTCGCGGCCGCGCGGGTCGCTTTCCGCTCTTGTTCGCGCTCCGGTCCGTATCGCTCGCTCACGACCGGCGCGCGCTTCTCACACACGCCTTCGCCGCCGCCGCGAACGGTTCGATCGTGTTGTGCGACCGGTATCCGTCTCTTGACGCCGATGCGCTCGACGGCTCGCAGCTGGCCGCCGAAGTCGACGCCTGCGACGCGGGTCCCGTGCGGCGCTGGCTCGCGCGCCTCGAGGCACGGCTCTACCGCGATGTCCCCGCCGCCGACCTCGTCATCCGCCTCACGGCACCGCTCGAGGTCACGCTCGAGAGGAACCGCAGCCGCGAGAAGCGAGAAGGCGACGAGTACGTGCTCGCCCGGCGCGAGCGCAGCCTGAAGCAGACGTTCGGGCGTGCCCGCGTCGTCGACGTCGATACCGACCGACCGCTCCACGAGGCGAAGGCCGAGGTACGCCAACTCGTCTGGGAGTCGCTGTGACCTTTATCAACCGAGCAACCAAGCGAAGCAACGCGAGACGCATTCGATCACGGGAGGAGAAAGCGCGTGTCACCAGGTAACCGCCCGACGGCCGAGGAGCCGAACGTCCTGCAGTCGATCGTCCGGCATCGGCTGCTGATTCTCGTCTGCGCAGTGGTGTTCGGACTCGTCGGCATCGCCGTCCACAGTGCTAGGCCGGCCACGTACAGCGCCGACGCAGGGTTGCTGCTGCAGGAACCGCAGGCGGCCTTCGGGTCGGGCATGAGTTCCGGTTCGCTTCGCGACGAGTCTCGATACGTCGCCGACCAGGTCACGCTGATCAAGTCGCCCCTCGTAGTCAATCGCGCACAGGACCTCATCCGGGCGCACGGGAGCGCACTGTCGACGCAGCAGATCCTGCAGTCGATGTCCGTCTCGGCGGACGCGGCCTCGAACTTCGTGACGATCCGCTTCCAGGCGCACAGTCCGGACCTCGCGAAGAACGGCGCCAATTCGATTGCCGATTCCTACCGTGCGACGGCACGCCGCGAACTGGATGCGAACATCGCTGCGGCACGCCGTAGCCTCGACGCTGCGATCGCCCAAGTCACCGCAGCGCGCGCCGCCACAGCTCAAACAAAAAAGGCGGCCAGCCCGCAGACGCCGCGGTCCAATGCCGCGAACAAGGAGCTGCTCAAGGCACTCGAGGCTCGGCGAAACCAGCTCGACGTGGACGCACGCGTGGCGGGAGCCGGAGTGGCATTGCTCGAGGCTGCCGACAAGGCGACGCGACAAGGCGCATCGCTGAAGGCAACGCTCGGCGTAGCGCTCGTTCTGGGACTCCTCTTCGGGACGGGTCTCGCATACGGCCGCGACGCGCTGAAGCTGCGGGCTCTCCGGCGGAAGCGTCCGCTCGACGTGCCGCCACTCGCGGAGATTCCAGACATGGGCCGGCAGGGCAAGGGCTCGGTACTGCCAGCGCTCGACACACCGGATTCGCCCGAGACGAGCGCGTTTTCCCTCCTCGCAGCGATCGTTGCCGGGACGAGGCTGCGCTCGAGTATCCGGACCGAAGCAGACGTCCGGGGGGACATCGGCGGCCGGACTGCGCCTTCGACCATCCCAACGCGCTTCCGGCCTGTCGCCTTTGTGTCGGCGACGCTCGGCGAGGGGGCGACGACCGTCGCGGCAAACACGGCCCTGGCAGCGGCTCGAGCAGGGAGCCATGTGCTCCTGGTCGACGGTGACGTGCGCGAATCGGGCCTCAGCCGCCTCATGGACACGCACCCGCAGCTCGGCGCAGCGGAAAAAACCGCCGTCGGGGCGAGCGGGGAGGGCCCGTCGCAGCTCGTTCCAGCTGCCACGACGACGTTCCAGCGGCTGGAGCTTCCGTTCGCAGCGGGCTCGGTGACGCTGGTACGGCCGGGCTGGGACATTCTCGCCGCGCTCGAGGAGCTTCGGCGTGTCGGCGGGATGTCGGACCTCGACCGCTCGATCGACGACTTCGACTTCGTCTACCTCGACATGCCTCCGTTGCTCGAGTCTCCCTGGGCATCGCAGTTGCTGCAGTTCGCAGAGGGAGTGGTCTTCGTCGTGTCCGACCGCGCCGAGGTCGCTGCCGTCGAGCGCGCGCTCGCGGACGTCGAGTCCCGCGAGATCGCGATCCACGGCTACGTACGGAACTTCACTGCTGCCGAGGCGGCCGCCGTCTCGCCGCGGGCATTGGCCGCGCTCGTCCGACTTTTGCGGTCACGCGCCGAGAATGTAGTGGGATACGGCCGGCGCGTGCGCCCTCGCATGCCGCAGGCGCGGAACGCCGAGAGCGAGGAAGCGCCCGTGCCGGTTCCGGCGGGTGAAACAGGGATCGGCGTCACCGACCAGCCGGCAGCCAGGCCGCGCTTGGTCATCCGACACGTGTTCAAAGCGGGGCGGGGCGCAGAAGAAGGGCAGGAGAGCCTGCCGGACGAGCGCAAGGCGCTTGCCGAGCGCTACACAATCGACGCCGAGGAGGCGGCGGCCCGGAAGGAGCACGGAGCCGAGGAGCAGGGGCTAGGGGCTCCCGCGCAGGTGCTGCCGGCGGGCGAAGCGCGGTGATGACCGAGGGCCGAGGGACGATCGGCGTCCGGCTCGCGGTCTTCGCTCCGTCGCTGGCGCGGGGAGGCGCTGAACGTGGCGCACTGAAGCTCTGCGAGGGGCTCGGCGAGCGGGGGTTCGACGTCGATCTCGTGCTCGCCAGAGCGGAGGGGCCGAGGATGGCGGAGGTTCCGACGCACGTCCGGGTGGTCGATCTCGGGGCGAGGCGAGTCCTCACCTCGTTGCCGCGCCTGATCCGGTACATCCGCAGCGAGCAGCCGCTGGCCGTGGCCTCGGTCCTCGACCACGCGAACATCGTCCTGCTCTGGGCCGCGAAGCTGAGCCGGTACCGCGGTCGCGTCGTCGTGATCGAGCAGAACACGCTCTCGCACGCGGCCCGGAACGGAAAGAGCAGGCGCGACCGGATGATGCCGCGCTTCGTGAGGCGGTTCTATCCCTGGGCCGATTTCGTCGTGGGCGTATCTGCCGGTGTCGTCACCGATCTGAGGAGTCTCGTGGATGTGCCGAGCGAGAAGCTGTGCATAATCGCGAACCCGATCGTCGATTCGGAAATCGTCGAGAAGTCGCACGCGCCCGTCGATCACCCCTGGTTCGAGGACGACGTACCGGTCTTCGTCGCCATGGGCCGGCTGCGGCCCCAGAAGGACTTCCCGACGCTCCTTCATGCCTTCGCGGGCGTTCGCGCCCGACGGCCGGCGCGTCTCGTCCTCCTCGGGGAGGGTTCGGAGCGCGCGAAACTCGAGGCGCTCGCCCGGCAGCTCGGCATCGCCGCAGACGTCTCGCTCCCGGGCTCTGTCTCGAATCCCTACGCATTCGTAGCCCGCTCGGTCGCGTTCGTCCTCTCCTCACGCTGGGAAGGTCTGCCCACTGTGCTCGTGGAGGCTGCGAGCTGTGGCGTCCCGGTGATCGCGACCGACTGCCCCAGCGGCCCCCGCGAGATCCTCGACGGTGGACGCTACGGCGCGCTCGTGCCGGTGGGCGATGCCGAGGCGCTGGCCGCGGCGATGGAGTGTGCGCTCGAGGGTGCCCTCGCGAAGGCGCCCGCCGCGAGCTGGCGTCCGTACGAGAGCGACTACGTGGTCGACAGGTTCCTGGAGCTGATGGCGCCCGAGTGCGCCGCCGCCCTTGAGGTCGCGGCCGCACCCGCCTGAGTCGCCATGCTCGTCTTCGTCCACATCAACAAGACCGCCGGCAGCACGATGCGGTACATCCTGCGCAGTTCGTACGGCTCCCGCCACTGTGACGTCGAGCCGTGGCAGGGGACCGAGGACGGGGAGCCCTTCGCTGCCGATGACCTTCGGCGACTGCGCAAGATCTACCGGCGTCTGTCGAGCATCGCTGGGCATCGCATCACCGGCTACGTGGACTTGCCCGACGACGGCGACGCGCTCCGGTACTTCACGTTCCTCCGCGACCCGCTCAGGATGTGCGCCTCGAGGTTCCAGTACCACATCGACCACCGCGGGAAGAAGGGGCTCGTCTTCGACGAATGGATCGAGCGCGACTGGCTGCGGAACGCCCAGACGAAGCGGATCGCCGGCGTCGAGAGCGCAGCAGAGGCGATCCGGATCATCGAGCGCAAGGAGATGTTCGTCGGCCTCACGGAGCAATTCGACGAGTCGATCGTGCTGCTCAAGGGCCTCCGCGCGGACGACCTCGACATCGACTACCGGCCGGTCAACGTAGCGCGGCGGAACACGATCGCCCAGGGTCTGCTCGCCGACGAGCGGAAGCGTGCCGCGCTGGCCGACGCGAACCGCGAGGACCTCGCGCTGTACGCATACGTGACGAACGAGTTGTATCCGTCCTACCGGCGCGCGTTCGGTCCGACACTGCCCGATGCGGTCGCCCAGTATCGAGCCACGTCGCGCCAGGACTGGCGCCGCGCGAAGCTGGTTGCGTCGCGGGTCAAGCAGCACGCCGTCTACCGGCCGCTGCTCCACGCCTACCGGGCGCGGCCAGCGGTCCTCGCCCGGCGGACGGCGCTCCGATGATCGTGCCAGCCCTCATGTTCCTGCGGAGGGGCAACTGATGCGGCGGCTCGCCTACCTGCTGAGCCTGGCCCTCGTCTTCTCCGTCCCCTGGGAGGCCGGCATCCAGTTCCACGCTCTGGGAACTGGGGCCAAACTCCTCGGGTTCGTGGCCTCCGCCGTCTGGTTGGTCTCCCTACTGGGGAGGGGCCGTGTTCGCGCGTTTGACCAATTCCACCACGTCTATTTTCTCTTCCTCGTCTGGAGCGGCTTGACCTTGTTCTGGAGCATCGATCCGAAAGCGACGTCCACCGGCTTCCTGACCTACGCCCAGATCTTCCTGATGGCGATCATGCTCTGGGATCTATTCGACACCCGGCGCGCAATCGATACCGCCGTCCAGATGTATGTGCTCGGCGCTTACATCACGAGCGGCAGCATCGTCCTCAAGTACCTCACCTCACCGGGACCCAAGTGCCCGGTGTGCCACTCGCGGATCAATGCCCTCGGCTTCCAGACCGACGGGATCGCGCTCATCATCGCGATCGCTGCTCCGGCAGCCTGGTACCTGGCGATGGCGCCGGGGCGCAGCAGGGGCTCGCGCCTCCTGCGGATCGTCAACGCCGCATATCTGCCGCTAGGCCTGATGGGCATCGCGTTGACGGGAACCCGCGGTGCGACGCTCGCGAGCATCCCGACGGCACTGCTGATCATCTGGTCGCTGCATCATGCAACCCGGCGGCTGCGAGCGATTGCGCTCGTCACGGTCGCAGGCGCGGTCATCCTCCTCGCCGGCTACGCGCCGAGCCTGCAGCTCAACCGAATCGCGACAGCGACTTCGGCCACCCAGCTCGGATCGCAGGGCAGCTCGCTCGGAGACCGCTGGTACATCTGGGTCGCCTCGACGCACGTCTTCCTCGGGCATCCATTCGTGGGGGTAGGTGTCGACTCACACCGAGCGGCAGTCGCGCCGTTGCTCGAGCAGCAAACCGTTTACAAGGACTACCTGAAGGAAGCGCACAACACCTATCTGTCAGTCCTCGTCGAGACGGGGATGGTCGGATTCGCGATCCTGCTCGCGCTGATCCTGAGCGTCGTGCGACGGGTTCGGATCCTCACCGGCTGGGACCGCTGGTACTGGTCGACTCAGCTCGGTGTGCTCGCGATCGGAGCGATGTCCCTGTCGCTCGAGGACAGCAAGTCCATCTGGATCTTCATGTCGCTCGCGATCGCCACGGCTGCCACGCAGCGAACGGCGCCCGTGCCCGAGAGGTCCACGACGGCCGCACCGGTGCGGCACGGCCTCGCGTTGGCGACCGGACCGGAGCGGCGATGACGCGCGAGAGCGTCGCCGCCCGACCCAATTCGCGGCTCCGCGTCCACGCCGTCAAGGGCGTCTTCTGGACTGCGGCGAGCAACTGGGGCGACCAGCTCTCGCGGCTTCTGGTCTTCATGATCCTCGCCCGGCTGCTCGACCCGAAGGCCTTCGGGCTTGTCGCCCTCGCCTGGGTCTTCACGGGCCTCACGGACCTCATCGCGGAGGTAGGGCTCGTAGACGCGCTGATTCAGAGGCGGCACGCGACGGCCAGCCAACTCAGCACCGCCTTCTGGACGACCCTCGTCGTCGGCGTGGTCCTGATGGTCTCGCTCATGGGGCTGTCCCTTCCGCTCGGGTCAATCCTGCACGAGGACTCACTCGCGCCCGTTCTCGTCGGGCTCTCCCTCGTGATACCCATCGGAAGCCTCAGCCACGTGCAGAGGGCGATCCTCAATCGCAACCTCGCCTTTCGGCCGCTTGCACTGCGCACGCTGCTCGGAACGGGCGTCGGGAGCGTCGTCGGTGTGGGCGCCGCGCTCGCGGGCTTCGGCGTCTGGAGCCTCGTCGCGCAGCGCGTCGTGGCCGAGCTCACCGCGACCGTTGTTCTCTGGCGCGTCACTGAGTGGCGGCCGTCGTTCACCTACAGCTGGCGGGATGCACGCGACCTGCTCGGCTTCGGGATGCACGTCGTGGGTGTCCGTGTGCTCAACTTCGTCAACTCGAACTCGGACAACCTGATCGTCGGTGCCGTCCTCGGAACGAGCAGCCTTGGGCTCTACACCGTCGGCTACCGGATTCTCCGGCTCGTGATCCAGATCACGAGCAACCTGATCGACGGTGTCGCTTTCCCGATCTACTCGCGGCTTCAAGACAACCGCATCCGCCTCAGTCGCGCGTACTACAAGAGCTCCACCTTCGCAGCTCTGCTCGCATTCCCCGGCTTCACGTTCAGCCTGATCATGGCGCCGCAGTTGATCGACGCCCTCTTCGGCCAGAAGTGGGCGGGGAGCGTGCCCGTGATGCGCGTGCTCTCGGTCGCCGGCCTCGTGATCTCGGTCAACGCGTTGAACTCCGACCTGCTGCTATCGCTCGGCAAGGCGTCCTGGAGGATGAAGATCACGAGCGTCACGACCGTCCTCAACCTCAGCGCGTTCGTGATCGGGGTTCAGTTCGGAATCGTCGGTGTCGCTGCTGGCGCGGCAGTGGTCGCGATCGGGATGGCGCCGGTCTCGTACTGGGCCGTCAGCCGGTTGATGCCGCTGCACCCGTTCGAGTACGCGAAACGTATCTGGGCGCCGGCTGTCGCGTCCGCCGTCTTCGCCGCGACGCTCGCACTCGTCCGGCACGTGCTCGGTGACACCCCCGACTGGCTCGTGCTCGCCGCGTGCGGCGCGGCGGGAACGATCGTCTACGCGGCCATGATCCGCTTGCTTGCGCCCCCGGTGGCGGGTGAGGCGATCCAGCTGTCAGGCGCCCTTCTGCCAGGTCGCCGACGGCGCCGCGCACGCGCGGCCGCCGTCGATGACCAACCCGCGGGCGTCGGCACCGTCCCGCAAACCGAGACCTCGCCGACGCGAGCATGATCGAAAGAGAAGGGGGAGAGTT
>DASSLB010000316.1:0-5139 GCA_035689945.1 Gaiellaceae bacterium
GCCACGCGCAGCATCTCCTCGGCCCGCTCGCCCATCTCGGTCAGCACCTCGACGAGCGCGGGGTCCGGCTCGACCTCGGAGACGAGCTGCGAGAGCTTCGCGATCGTGACGCAGCCGTCCGCGCTCCGCTCGAGCAGGAGGTTGATGTGAAGCATCGCGAGCAGGAGCCGCAGGTCGCGCGCGACCGGCGTCTGGAGCGCGAGGAGCGACTGGATCTGGTGCTCGATTGCGAGGAATTGGCGGTCGACCTCGTCGTCGAACGCGATCACCTCTCCGGCGAGCTCCTCGTCGCGCTCCTCGAGTGCGCGGATCGCGCCGTGGACGGCACTCGAGACGCGCTGCCCCATCTCCTGGAGCTGCGCTTCGACCTGCTCGAGCGCGGCGTCGATCGACATCGAGGGCCAGCGTACTACGGGCCCTCCGGGGTCGCGCCACCCCCTGTCACCACTTCGTCTCCACCCCGCAACGGCGACGTATCCCACGTACCGCGAGCCTCGCCGTACCGTCCTCGTCGAACCCAGTGGAGGAGGAAGACAGACATGCCGAGAACCGGCAAGCTCGTTCGCATCACCCTCGCTCTCGCCGCGGCGGGGCTAGTCGCCGCGCTCGCGGTCACCAGCGCCGGCGCCGCCGGAAAGCGATCGACCGGAACCCTGAAGGGCGCAGGTTCGACGCTGATAGCGCCTGCTCTCGCCGTCTGGCAGCCGATGTACGGGCGTGACTCGCTCCAGTATTCGGCGATCGGCTCAGGTGGCGGAATCCAGGCGATCAGCCAGCGCACGGTCGACTTCGGGGCCAGCGATGCTCCGATGACGAAGAGCCAGGGCGAAGGCTGCAACGGTTGCGTCCAGATTCCGTGGGCTCTGACAGCGACGTCGCCTGTCGTCAACATTCCAGGCGTCGGTGCGCACCAGCTCAAGCTCACCGGCACGGTGCTGGCGAACATCTACCTGGGCACCATCACGAAGTGGAACGACCCGGCGATCAAGGCGCTGAACAAGGGCCTCAAGCTGCCGAACCTGTCGATCACGCCCGTACATCGCAGCGACGGCTCGGGCGACACGTACGTGTTCACGAACTACCTCTCGAAGGTGAGCAAGCCGTGGAAGACGAAGGTCGGGAACGCCACCACCGTGAGCTGGCCGACGGGTATCGGCGGCAAGGGCAATGCAGGAGTCGCCGCTGCCGTCTCGGCCAATTCGGGCTCGATCGGGTACGTCTCCATCTTCTACGTGATCCAGAATCACCTCAACCTCGCACGCCTGAAGAACGCCTCGGGCAACTACGAGCTGCCGACCATCGCCTCGATCGAGGCTTCCGCCCAGCTCGTGAACAGCGGGCGGATCCCGGCGAACAACAAGATCTCGATCACGAATCCGCCCAAGTCCAAGAAGTACGCGAACGCCTATCCGCTCGCGACCTTCACCTACGTGATCGTCCCGAAGACGTCACCGAAGGCGGGCGAGCTCAAGGCATTCATCACCTGGGCGCTCGGCTCGAAGGCCCAGGCCTCGATCAAGAAGTACGTCTTCGCGCCGATGCCGGGCTCCGTCGTGAAGGCCGGGAAGAAGACACTCGCCACGCTCCACTCGTAGAGAGAATCGCGTCGGATCGTGAGCACGCTCGACGCGACCGGTGAGGCCGCTCGCCGCCCCTTCCCGGGACGGCGGGCCCGTACTGGCGACGTCCTCTTGCAAGGTGTCGCCGGTCTCGCCGCCCTCGGCGCGGTTGTCCTGCTGGGGCTCCTCGCGTACAAGATCGTCGACGGAGCGCGGCTCTCGCTCTCGACGTTCGGGCTCGGATTCCTCGTGCACGTCGGCTGGGATCCGGTCCACAGCCACTTCGGCGCCGGCGGATTCCTGTTCGGGACCGCCGTGACGTCGATCGGGGCGCTCATTCTCGCCACGCCACTTGCGCTCGGAATCGCGCTCTTTCTCACCGAGCTCGCTCCTCGCTGGATCCGCGGGCCGGTCACGGCGCTCGTCGAGACGCTCGCCGCAATTCCGAGCGTCGTGATCGGGCTCTGGGGAATCCTCGTGCTCGGCCCGGTGCTGCACGACCACGTCATGCCGGCGCTGCACTCGACGCTCGGCTTCATTCCGCTCTTCGGTCCGTCGACCACCGGATCGACGATCTTCACGGCGATTCTCGTGTTGACGATCATGATCCTGCCGATCGTCTCGAGCATCTCTCGCGAGCTCTTCCTCGGCGTGCCGCCGGAGCTGAAGGAGGCGGCCCTCGGACTGGGGACGACGCGCTGGGAGATGGTGCGTGGTGTCGTCCTGCCCCACACCCGTGGTGGAGTCGCGGCTGCGATGATCCTCGGCCTCGGCCGCGCGGTGGGCGAAGCGATCGCTGTGGCGCAGGTCATCGGCGCCTTCAACAACGGCATCAGCTGGAACCTGTTCAGCTCGGGCAACACACTTGCCGCCCAGATCGCGCTCGAGTACCAGAGCGCAGAGACGAAGCTCGACGTCTCGTCGCTCTTCTATCTGGGACTGATCCTGCTCGTCTTCTCGCTCGTGGTGAACCTTCTCGCGCGGATGGTCGTGCGGCGTGTCGCGCGCCGTCAGGGAGTGCCTGCTCGGTGAGTGCCGCAGACGTGAGCGCCCTCCAGCGCCCGAACGACCGCCTGCGCCGACGCCGGGCCGTGAACCGCGGCATGGAGCTGCTCGCCTGGCTCGCGAGTGCGCTCGGCGTTGCGATCCTCGGCGTCGTCGTCTGGTCCGTCGCGAAACGCGGCGCGAGCGAGCTCAACCTCGATCTTCTGACCAAGGTGCCAGTGCCGTTTGCGATCGGGAACGTCAAACAGGGGTTGGCGAACGCCTTCGTCGGAAGCCTCGTGGTCGTCGGGCTCGCGACTGCGATGGCTGTGCCCTTCGGGATTCTAGTGGCGATCTACGTGAACGAATTCGCGCCCAGGGCAATACGCAACGGGGTCGGACTCGTGCTCGACGTGCTCAACGGCGTCCCGGCGATCGTCGTCGGCATCTTCGTCTTCGGCCTCGTGGTCGTCAGTCACGGCCAGAGCGCCTACGCGGGTGCGTTCGCGCTCGCGGTGCTGATGCTGCCGCTCGTCGCCCGGGCCACCATCGAGGTTCTCGCGCTCGTTCCCAGCACGCTGCGGGAGGCCTCGCTCGGGCTTGGAGTGACGCGCTGGCGGACGACGCTCGGGATTGTCCTGCCGCAAACCGTGGGCGGGATCGTGACCGGGACCATGCTTGCGGTCGCCCGCGTGTCAGGCGAGACCGCGCCGCTCCTCTTCACCTGCTCGCTCGCCGGCACCTCGATCGACTCGAATCCGGGCCACGCGCTACAGACTGTCCCGGTTGCGATCTTCGAGCTGTCGGAGTCGGCCGACCCCGCCGACCACGCCCGCGCCTGGGCTGCGGCGCTGGTGCTGCTTCTGTTCATCCTCTTCTCGAGCCTGACCGCACGCTGGCTCGCGGCGCGCAGCCGCCGGAAGCTCGGACGCGCCACATGAGCTACACGAGGGGAGAAACCATGTCCCGGTCGAGTACGATCGAGCCCGCCGTGCGCGTCGAGACGAAGCGTCAGCCGCTGCCGCCGCGCGAGCGGCTCCAACAGGTCTTCGACATCCAGGACCTGACCGCGACCTACGGCTCCAAGCCGGCGCTCAAGAACGTGTCAATGGGGGTCTACCAGAACCTTGTGACCGCGGTGATTGGCCCGTCGGGCTGCGGCAAGAGCACGTTCATTCGCTGCCTGAATCGAATGAACGACCTCGTCCCGGGCTTCCGCCAGACGGGGACGATCCGCTACCACGGCCAGGACATCGCCGCCAAGGACGTCGATCCGGTCGCCGTGCGCCGGACGATCGGAATGGTCTTCCAGCGGCCGAACCCGTTCCCGAAGTCGATCCAGGACAACGTCGCCTGGGGCCTGAAGGTGCTCGGGATGAAGGACAACCTCGCCGAGCGGGTCGAGCGCGCGCTGACGCAGGCGGCTCTCTGGGACGAGGTGAAGGACCGGCTGAAGGCAAGCGCCCTCTCGCTGTCCGGCGGCCAGCAGCAGCGCCTCTGCATCGCGCGCGCCATCGCGGTCGAGCCCGATGTCGTGCTCATGGACGAGCCGGCCTCGGCGCTCGATCCGATCGCGACGCAGGCGATCGAGCAGCTCCTGCACGAGCTGAAGAGCGAATACTCGTTCGTGATCGTGACCCACAACATGCAGCAGGCTGCGCGCGTGGCCGACATGACCGCGTTCTTCTCGATCTCGCGCGGCGAAGAGGGCCAGCGCTGGGGCGAGCTGATCGAGTACGACGCGACCGAGAAGATCTTCACCGCCCCGTCCGACAAGCGGACGGAGGATTACGTCACCGGCAGATTCGGCTAGCGGCGCGGGAAGCGCGCTGCGATCGCGAGGCCGCGGCCCGATTCGCTTGTCGCCTCGACGTCTCCGCCCGCTGCCGTGACGACGTGTTTGACGATCGCGAGACCGAGGCCGGTGCCTCGGCTCGTTCGCGCCTGGTCGCCACGGTAGAAGCGTTCGAACAGCCGGAGCAGATCGCTCTGGCCGACGCCCTGGCCGTCGTCCGCCACGCTGAGCAGCGGGCCCTCCCCCGACTCGGAGACCTCGACGGTGCAGGTGCTCCCCGGCCCTGCGTAGCGGATTGCGTTGGCGATCAGGTTCTCGAGCACGACTCGCAACATGCGCGGGCGTAGCGGCAGCTCGACGCGTTCGTCGACACGGACCTCGATCGTGACCTGTGCGTGGTCGGCGCGGTCGGCAAGCGACGCAACGACCTCCTCCACGATGGGTTGAGCTCGCGAGCTGCCGAGTGACACGACCTCGCGGCCGGTCTCGAGCTCGCCGAGGAAGAGCACGTCGTCGATCAGCTCACGCGCCTGTTCGACCTCCTGGCGCGCCTGCTCCATCAGCTCGCCCACGTCAGAGCCTGGCAGCGTCGCGCTCTCGAGCAACACAAGCAGCCGCGCGAGCGGCGTCCGCAGCTCGTGCGACACAGCCGCGGTGAAGCCGGCGCGGAGCTCCTGGTAGGCGGAGAGCTCCGGCGGCGACTCGAGGAAGAGAACGAGGATGCCTGGGTGGTCTGCGGCGGCCTCTTCGGGCAGGCGCCGGCCGGCATCGAGATCGCCGAGTGCGTCGCGTGCCTTTGCG
>DASSLB010000317.1:0-2083 GCA_035689945.1 Gaiellaceae bacterium
AGAAAGTCCTCAACCCGAACAAGGGCGGGACGGTCGAAGCAGCGGGCATCAAGTTCACGCTCACGAACGCCTTCCACTCGAGCTCGAATGACGACGGCGAGTACATGGGCGAGCCCTGCGGCATCGTGGTGGAGGTCGAGAACGGGACGAAGCTCTATTTCGCAGGCGACACATGCGTCTTCGGCGACATGCAGCTGATCGCCCGGATCTACGCGCCCGACGTCGCGATCCTGCCGATCGGCGACCACTTCACCATGGGCCCGCGCGAGGCAGCCGTCGCGCTCGAGCTGCTGAACGTGAAACGCTGTGTCCCCTGCCATTTCGGCACCTTTCCTCCGCTCGTCGGCACGCCGGCAGAGCTGCGTGAGCTCGCGCCGGACGTGCAGGTCGAGGACCTGGAGCCGGGTGGCTCCGTGAGCCTATGAGGGAGCGCTGGTGGGGCGGCAGCGGCCGGCGCGTGCCCGAGCTCGCCGTCGAAGGGGATCCTGCGGTGCCGACGGAGGAAGCGCTCGTCCTCGACGGTGTCGACGATCTACAGCCGATCGCTGCCGCGTTCAAGGAGGGCCGGCCGGTCGTGGTGCGTGCTTCTTCGGCCGAGGGAGTGCGCGAGGCGCTCGCGCGACCCGAGGTGGCGTCGGTACTCGTTCCGGAGGAACGGCGAGACCTGCTCGAGCTCGACCTCACCGAGCTGACCTATGGCTGAGCCGCTCGTAGCGACGTACTCAATCGCCGCGTGCGACCTCGAGGCGCGACAATGGGGCGTCGCGGTGCAGTCGAAGTTCCCGGCCGTCGGCTCCGTCGTCCCGTGGGCTGAGCCGGAGGTGGGCGCGATCGCCACGCAGGCGTACGCCAATCCGAGCTACGGCCCGAATGGGCTGGCACTGCTGCGCGAAGGTCTCTCCGCCAGCGAGGTCGTCGAGCGCCTGACGGCACAGGACGAGGGACGCGACGACCGCCAGCTCGGCGTCGTCGACGCACAGGGCGGCAGCGCAAGCTGGACGGGCCCGGATTGCAACGAGTGGGCCGGCGGCCGAATCGGCTCGGGCTATGCGGCCCAGGGCAACATCCTCGTAGGCGAGGAGACGGTCGCGGCCTTGGCGAGCACGTTCGAGCAAAATGCGCACCTACCGCTCGTGCAACGGCTGCTCGATTGCCTCACAGCGGCGCAGGCGGCGGGCGGCGACCGCCGCGGCCAGCAGTCGGCCGCAGTCCTCGTGATGCAGCGGAACGGCGGCTATGCGGGGCTATCCGACTCGCTCGTCGACCTTCGCGTCGACGACCACGAACGGCCCATCGAGGAGCTGCGCCGCATCTACGGGATCCACCGGCGCCTATTCGAGGTCAGCCCGCGCGAGGATTGGTTGCCCCTCGAAGGGGATCTGCGCACGGAGGTCGAGCAGCGGCTCGGCCGGCTCGGCCACGACTCGCTCGACGGCTGGGCCGCGGTCGAGAACCTCGAGGAGCGCGTGGACGGTGCAGACGCGATCGATCCCGTCGTCCTCGAGGCTCTGCGAGAGGCAAGCGCATGAGCGACGGCTACACGATCCTCAACCTCGCCGAGGTCGAGACGGCGCAGCACCGCGGCAGCAACCTGATCCCGGTCAGGCACATGCTCGGCTTCCAGCCCGCCGGGGTGAACGCGTGGATCGCCGATGCCGGTGGGCAGCTCATCCCGCCACACGAGGAGGACAGCGGCAACGAGGAGCTCTACGTCGTTGTTCGTGGCCGTGCGAGGTTCACGCTCGGGGAGGAGACGGCCGATGCGCCGGTCGGATCGTTCGTCTTCGTGCCGGCCGAGGTGCACCGCACCGCCGCTGCAGAGGAGGACGGCACGATCGTCTTCGCCGTCGGCGGCACGGTCGGCGAGGCATTCAACGCCGGCGGCTGGGACTCGTTCGCCCTCGCGAACACATACCGGCAAGCGGGCCGGTACGACGAGGGCCGGGCGATCATGACGCAGCTGATCGCGGAGCAACCCGGCTATTGGGCGACGACGTATAACGCGGGCTGCTTCGAAGCGCTCGCGGGCAACGCAGACGCCGCCTTCGAGCATCTGCAGCGCGCCAAGGAGCTCGATGCCGAG
>DASSLB010000318.1:0-2422 GCA_035689945.1 Gaiellaceae bacterium
GCCGGCGAGTGCCCGGGAACGGCCAGGCACTCGAAGGAGATGCCCGCGACCTCGACCTTCTCGCCGCCGCTCAGCAGGTGCTCCGGCGCGTGGGGACGTCCGGGGACCCCGACCGGCGCGAACTCCGGAAAGCGCTCGAGCAGCTCACGCTCGCCCTCCGGCATCCAGACCTCGGCGCCGGTTCCCTCGGCGAGGTCTGCGACGCCGCCGAGATGATCGAAGTGCCCGTGGGTGATGAGGATCCCCGTGCAGGTCGTGTCGAGGCGGGCAAGCTCGAGGCGCAGCTCGGTCGCGTCGCCGCCGGGATCGACAACGGCGCATTCGGGGGCGCCGCGCTCACGCCGCACGACGTAGCAGTTCGTCTGCAGCGGACCGAGCGCGTATCTGTCGACCGCGAGCGGCATGGCGGCGAGTCTAGTGAACCATTGGTTAGCCACTCGGCGGGTGCGGGAAGAGGCTCCCTGTGCGTCACTGGAGGCTTCCCGAGATCGAGACGCCGCACGGCACACGGTCGCCCGTCGTCCTGCATTCCACGGACGACGTTCGGCGCATCGTCAGTGGCGGCGGCGCCCGGGTCCTCTTGCTCCTCGCACCGTGGCCCGGCGAGGGCCACTACCGGGGCGACCGGCCGGCCGCGTCCGGCGTCAGCGCTTCCTAGGCTGCTGCTTCTGCCCTTGCTGTCCGACCCGTCGCTGCCAGCGGTTGTGCGCGAAGCGGTCGATCATGAACGAGAACGGAATGAAGAGACCCGTGTAGAGCAGCGAGATGAGGAGCGCAGATCCGAGGTTGTGGTGACCCTTCGAGCCCGCGAGATAGAAGAAGGCGAAGATCACGACGCCGAGGATCAGCGAGCGCTTGGCGGCGCGCTGCCAGGAAGGCTGCGGGGGCTCGCGAGCTGCACGCCCGCCGCGCTGCGGCGCCGCCTTCGCCTTCGGCTGCGTGCCGTTGCTCTTCTCGGGCGCGGCCTCGAGCTCGTCCGGAGGCTCCTCGAGCTCGTTTCCTTCCGCGTCGACCCATACGGTCTCGTACTCGTGCCGCCGTTCCTTCTGCACCTTCCGCCGCTGCTTCCTCGTGGGCATCAGCGGCTAGCGTAGCTCGCCCTCGACGACCACCCTGGCCACGATGCGGCCCCCGAGGTGGTAGGCGAGGTAGCGCCAATCGGGCGCATCGAGAAGCGTGATGTCGGCGCGATAGCCGGGCGCAAGGCGTCCGATGCGGTCGGCGCGTCCGAGCACGTGCGCAGCATTGACCGTGCAAGCGGCGAGCGCCTCCGCCGGCGAGAGGTGCAGCTGCGTCGCCGCGAGCGAGCAGACGAGCGGCAGGCTCTCGCAGAAGGCGCTGCCCGGATTGAAGTCAGTCGCGAGCGCGACGGCCGCGCCGGCGTCGATGAGAGCACGCGCCGGCGGCATCGGCCGGTCGAGGAACAGAGCGCTCGCGGGCAAGAGCACGCCGACGACGTCGCTCGAGGCCAGAGTCCGAGTCCCCTCCTCGCCGGTCGCCTCGAGATGGTCGATCGAGCGGGCCCCGAGCTCGACTGCGAGCGGGATCGCGCCCGACTCCGTGAACTGGTCACCGTGGAGCCGCAGCTCGAGACCGGTACTGCGGCACGCCTCGAGGTAGCGCCGTGCCCGCGTGACGTCGAAAGCGCCGCGCTCGAGAAACACGTCTGCCGCCTCGGCGAGCTTGGCCGCTTCTGGCAGTACCTCGGAGAGCGCAAAGTCCAGGTACGTGTCGGCGTCCGCGAACTCCGGCGGCACGGCGTGGGCGCCGAGCCACGTCGGGACGCCGCCCGCGTCGCGGATCGCACGGAGCGAGGCGAGCTCTGTCTCGCGGTCGAGGCCGTAGCCGGACTTCGCCTCGAATGTCGTCGTGCCCTCGCGGAGCATCCACGAGCGGTGTAGCTCGACCGTGGCGCGAAGGCTGTCCTCGCCCGCCGCCCGGGTCGCACGAACGGTGGAGAGGATCCCGCCGCCGGCCGCGTGCAGCTCCTCGTAGCTCGCGCCGCCGGCGCGGAGCGAGAACTCGTCCACACGGTCGCCGCCGAACGCAGCGTGCGTGTGGCAGTCGACGAGACCGGGAATCGCGCACAGCCCGCGGCAGTCGACCTCGACGACGTCGTCATCGAGTGCAGGCAGGTCGCCCATCGTCCCGACGGCCCGGATGGTGTCGCCGTCGCAGAGGACGAACGCGTCCTCGAGCACGCCCACCGCGCCGAGCGCCGCGCCGCGCAGCGGACCCCCGGTTCCGGCCGGCGTCGCAAGCTGCGCGAGATCCCGGAGAAGAAGCACTACCCGGGGATGTGCAAGCCGCCGGCCTCGGCGGCCTCGAGCGCTTCGGGATAGCCCGCGTCGACGTGCCGCATCACGCCCGTTCCCGGGTCGGTCGTCAGCACCCGCTCGAGCCGCTCCGCCTGCGCGTCGGT
>DASSLB010000319.1:0-3865 GCA_035689945.1 Gaiellaceae bacterium
CATCGACGGGGACGCATACTCGCCCTCGAGCAGCACCGCGACAGCTTCGCGCACAAACCAGAGATCACCAGGCCGTGCCGCCTCCTCGGCGCCCTCGCCGCCGCGCCCGCGCTCGTCGATCCGCTTCACAATCTCGGCGTCGATCCTGATCCCGGCCGCAAACGTGAACCTTCGCTCGTTCACCGTCCCAAGCGTGATCGACCGTACCGACCCCTCCTCGAGCGCCACGCACAACCGGTCGGCCGCCTCCTCGAGCTTGCCCGGGAGTCCAAGCACGCGCGGCAGCACGCTCGTCCCGCCGGCAGGCAGCACTCCGATCGGCAACCGTTCACCGACCCCGTTCACGACCTCGTTTGCAGTGCCGTCTCCACCGAGCACGAAGACCGCCTCGAACTGCTGCTGTACCGCCAACTCCCCCAAGCGCACCGCATCGCCCGGTCCGCGCGTGTGCATCGCCACGACCTCAACCTGCTCCGCCAGTTGCACGAGCACCGAGCCGACGGTCTCGGCTGTCACCTCGGTCGAAACCGGGTTCCAGATCAACAGCACCCGACTCACAACACTGCGACCGTAGCCTCTGAGCGTGAGTGTTGGAGCGGGATGTCAGCGTCGGGCTGGTTCGCGTGGAACGCGGGGCAGCGTCGGCTTTGGGATCTGGCCTTCGAGCCAAAGCGAGGCCAGAGCGACGCGCGGAAGAGCGGCGAGGCGCTCATACATGATGTAGCGGGGCTCCCAGCGGGGGAAGAACTTGGCGTTGAAGCGGTAGAGACGTTCGATCTGGAAGACAGCATCGGCGCGTCGGGCCAGCCGGCCGGCGGCGCGTTCAAGCAGCCCTTGCGGGTCGTGGATGAATCGGGCGAATACGGCAAAGTTGAGTGAAACCTCGTCGATGCCGCGCGCTCGCAGCTGCTCGATCGCCTTGACGACCATGAACTCGGTCAGGCCGTTGGGTGTTTTGGGGTCGCGGCGCATCAGCGAAAGGGATGCCGCCGCGCGCCCGAAGCTGGGTACGAAGTGGAGGAAGCCGCGCGCGTAACCGTCGCCGTCGTGGGCGATGAGGAGCAGTGTGTCGTGTTCGTCGTCGCGACGGAGGGCGTCCATGGCCATCGAAAAGCTTCGCTCGGCTACGCCGCCGCGCCATGTCTCGGAGAGGCCTTCGAGCGCTGTGAAGGTCGCATCGTTGAGGTCGCCGGCCTCGACGAGTCGGGTGGTATAGCCAGCCTTTTCGGCTCTGCTGACCGACTGACGCACCTTGCGGATGGCTCGGCCTTCGAGGCTGAAGGAGCGAGTTTCGACGATCGCCTCGTCTCCCACGTAGAGGGCGCGCAGGCCGAGCTGCTCGAACAGAGGCCGCAGCTGTTCACTGACTCCGAGTGCCGCGATTCGCAGCCCACGCTGTTCGGCGAAGATGGCCAGCGCCCGCAGCAACTCGGGGATCGCTTCGGTTGGGCCGACCGGATCCCCCGAGACGACCAGCACACCGCTTTCGACTCGATAGCCGAGGAAGGCCCGGTTGTCTTCGCTGAACAGGTAGTGCTTGTCCTGGCGCAGCTTGAAGTAGGCGAGCGTGTCCGAACCGTGGCGACGGACGAGCTCGGCTGCCGCGGCGCGCACCTCCGCGTCGGGGAGGGCGCGTGGCGCTGCGAGCGGGCGGAAGAGCAGATAGGCGATCACGACGAGTGCCGCGATGCCGATCAGTCCGACCGCCAGATCGAGGTGAGCGGCCTCGTCGTGCAGGGTGAGGGGACCCGTCTGCCAAAGCAGGAGGTCCCAGGTTTCCCGCACATCCGCTGTGAAGGGTGCGCGCGCCACGCCCGTGACGAGCGCGAGCGAGACGGCGAAGGCCGCGCCCGCGACGAGCGGCATACGAAGGACAGCCGCCCGCCGAGTAACTGGCTCGTGCTGAACGTAGAACGACCGCCGTCCCGCGGCCAGGAGCACCGCAAGGGCGAAGTCGGCCGCCGCCTCTTCGAAGTCGAGGCCTTTGAAGAGGTTGAAGATCCCCAGCGCTACCAGCAGCACGACTGCGAGTTGAAGCGCGCGCAGTCTCCGCCGATAGAGGTAGTACGCGCTAACGAAGAGTACGACCGAGGCCGGGATCGCAAGCGCATGGAACACGTGGAGCGCAACAAGCGGCTCGACGTTGAGAAGCAGGTGCCCACGCCAGCTGACGTTCGGGGTCAGCGCTGAGAGGAGGTTCACCAGCGCGACGACCGCCACCCCCACCGCGGCAAGCAGCGGTAGCGGCTCCGCCCGGCTGAGGCGGCGCAACCCCGCGGGCGGACGATGCAAGCCGACCCGCCAGGCGCCGGTGTCGCGATGTCGGCGGGTCAGGTCACGCCAATCCTTCGCGATAAGCCACACGGACGCCACAACGGCGAGCACCGACGTGAACCCGTCGTGGACGACGCCAATCAGAGCGCCGACCACGAGCGAAATCAGGATCAGGACACCCAGATGCCACTCGTGGAAGCGGACGCCAAACAGATAGATGCGCGGGCCCAGGGGATGTCGCTCGACCCTCACGAACCGGGACACTGAACCGCCCGCCGCCGAATCCGGCGCGCTCACACTGGCCCCACTCTCGTCACCGTCGCGATCTCCCCGCTGGGCTCACAGCGACCTCGTTCCCAAACCCGCCTGTTCTTCCACCCATACCGCCAATTCCGCATCGCCCGCATCCGGGAATCACCTGAAGGTCCCACCCGAGGGAGGCGGCTGACTCGTTACCGTCGGGCGGCTAGTGCGGGTCCGCACGAAGAGTGACGGACGTCGACTGTCTAGAGGTCGATCTCGGCGCGGACTTCGCGCCGCTCGTCTACCACGCGCTCGGACCAGCGGGCGAGACGGGAAACGATCGCCAACCCACGCCCTGCGCTGCGTTCCGCGCCGAGTTCGAGTGCCTGCGGACCGGAGCGGCCGCGTCCAGCATCGCGGACGCACAAGGTGAGCCGGTTATCGGCGAGCTTGAACTCCAACTCGAACCGATCGCCCCGGCAGCTCCCATGCCCGATCGCGTTCGAGGCCAGCTCGCTCGTCACGAGCAGAGCGTCCTGTACCCGCTGCCGGTCGATCCCGCGATCGCAGAGTGCCCCCCTTACTAGCCTTCGCGCCTCGCCGACCGACTCGGGTTCGGCCACGAGGTATGCCGACTGCTTCACCGATTCACCAACCTTTCTCGACACAGGTGGAACTAGCGAAGCGCGGACGCAGGTACGGCCGTGACGCCGCGTCAACAGTTCACCCGCCTCGTGCTGCCAAGAAGGCCGAGATCGGGGCCGGAATGAGCACCGAGTCTCTGGTTGGAAGCAGGTCGCGAGACGCTTGCCGCAATCGCGCGTCGGAGCGTCTTGCTGTCCGGAGTACGCGTGCCGGCGGCCTGTCTGCGCGGCTGAGGGACGTCCGCCTGCCAGCGCGAGCCGTCCGCTTCGTTATCGAGACGCGCGATCCCGCCTATCGGGGCTGGGAGGAATGGACGCGCGACCGGAGCCATCAGCTCCTCGAGATCGAGGGCGTGGGCGGAGTCGAGAAGTGGAACGAATTGACGGAAGTCGCGCTGCCTCTGGTGCGGTTCCTCAGCGCAACGTTGACCCAAGCGCGTCCACCTTTCTCTTGACAGCGTCCGGCACGGCAGCGGAGTTGATCGCCGTGAGACCGATGTTGCCGGAGGAAAGATCGAGCTGGATATCCTGCCCACGCGGAAGCTGCCCGGAGGCGAAGAGCTCCACGGCGAGTTGGGTTGCGCGATCGAACCGCTTGACGACCGACGCGAGCATCGTCGGGCCGAGGTAGGAGAGGTCGCTGTCGACGCCGATCCCCCAGACTCCTCTCGTCATCGTGGCCTGAAGCGCACGTGTACCGCAGC
>DASSLB010000320.1:0-11600 GCA_035689945.1 Gaiellaceae bacterium
ACATCATCGGACTCGTCGGCTTCGTCTTGATGCCGACCGCACCGCCCTGGATGTTCCCGCACATGGGATTCGTCGACGGCGTCAACCACTCGAGCGCGCTCCTGAAAACGCTGGGCAACCCTTATGCAGCGATGCCGAGCCTGCACGCGGCGGACGCTCTCATCGTCGGCTGGTTCCTCGTGGCCACGTCGCGCACGGTTTGGGCAAAGACGCTCTGGGCGCTCTGGCCCCTCTGGGTCTGGTTCTGCGTCGTCGCCACGGCGAACCACTACCTCCTCGACGTGCTTGCGGGGATCGGCGTGGCCGTCACCGCTCTGCTCGCCACGGCGTGGACGCCGCGGGTCCTCGCACGCATCCGCGGGCTTGGCCCCGCTATCGCAAACCTGCTATAGTTCGACATAGCAGGAATGCTATGTTGGAGATGAACGCGACCCCCAGGCTCCGCCGAGTCAAGCAGGGCTACACGACCGGAGCTCGCTCTTTCGCAGCGCGCTCGGTCACGAGCCTCGCCCGCACCGGCATCACGCCGAACGTCCTCACCGCAACCGGCGTCTCGCTCTGCCTGGCAGCCGCAATCCTCGTCCCGTTCGAGGATCACGGGAAGCTTCTGTTCTTCTGGCTCGCCGCCGGCGTCTTCGTCGTCGGCTCGCTGCTCGACATCCTCGACGGCGCACTCGCCCGCGTGGGCGGCAAGACGACGCCCTTCGGAGCCTTCATCGACTCCACCACCGACCGCGTCGGCGAGGGCGCGATGCTCGCCGCGATTGCTCTCGTCTTCTCCCGCCACGGGAGGGACTGGGCGGTCGTGCTCGCGGTCGCGGCCGTCGTCGGCTCGTTCCTCGTCTCCTATACGCGCGCCCGCGCAGAGGCGCTCGGCTTGCGCGGCGACGTCGGCCTGGGCTCGCGCGCGGAGCGCGTGGTCCTCATCACCGCCGGTCTTGTCTTCGCGCCATGGGGCGGCCTCCCCTGGGCAATCGTCGCGCTGGCGGCGACCGCCTGGCTCACGGTCGTCCAGCGCATCCTGCACGTCCGCAAGCAACTTTCTGGAGGAACCAGTGGCAGCAACCAACGGTAGGGCACGGCTCGACGACGGCAAGGTCCGCGTCGCGATCATCGGCGTCGGGAACTGCGCGAACTCGCTGCTCCAGGGCGTCGAGTACTACAAGGACGCGCCGGACGACCAGTTCGTCCCAGGCCTCATGCACGTCAACCTCGGCGGCTATCACGTCCGCGACGTGGAGTTCACCGCCGCGTTCGACGTCGTCAAGGGCAAGGTCGGCGAGGATCTCGCCGACGCGATGTGGGCGCATCCGAACGACACGATCAAGTTCGCCGACGTCCCGCAGACCGGTGTCAAGGTCTCGCGCGGGATGACCCACGACGGGCTGGGCAAGTACCTCTCCCAGGTCGTCGAGAAGGCGCACGGCAAGACCGACGACGTCGTCGGGATCCTCAAGGAGACGAAGACCGACGTCGTCGTCAACTACCTCCCGGTCGGCTCGGAGGCGGCGACGAAGTGGTACGCCGAGCAGATCCTCGAGGCCGGCTGCGCAATGGTGAACTGCATGCCCGTCTTCATCGCCCGCGAGGACTACTGGGGCAAGCGGTTCGAGGAGAAGGGCCTGCCGATCATCGGCGACGACATCAAGTCGCAGGTCGGCGCCACGATCACGCACCGCGTGCTCACCTCGCTGTTCCGCGAACGCGGCGTCCACCTCGACAAGACGATGCAGCTCAACGTCGGCGGCAACTCGGACTTCCTCAACATGCTCGAGCGAGAGCGCTTGGAGTCCAAGAAGATCTCCAAGACGAACGCGGTCACGTCTATGCTCGACTACGACCTCGGCGCGGGGAACGTCCATGTCGGCCCGTCCGACTACGTGCCGTGGCTGACCGACCGCAAGTGGGCCTACATCCGGATGGAGGGCTCGTCGTTCGGCGACGTGCCGCTCAATGTCGAGCTCAAGCTCGAGGTCTGGGACTCGCCGAACTCGGCCGGGATCGTCATCGACGCGGTGCGGCTCTCGAAGCTCGCTCTGAACAACGGCATCTCGGGCGCGCTGATCGGGCCGAGCTCGTACCTCATGAAGTCGCCGCCGAAGCAGATCGTCGACGACGAGGCGTACGAGCTGACCGAGGAGTTCATCCGCGAGAACGCGCGCGTCGCGACGAAGCACGAGGCTCCCGTCACCGCGGAGTGACGATCGAACTTCGTTCCGCGCGCTCACTCGCGCCGGGTGAGCGCGCGGAGCTCTTCAACGCTGCGTACGAGGGCTACCTGGTGCCGTTCCATGTGGACGAGGCGATGCTCGCGTTCATGGACGATGCGTTCGACATCGACGTCGACGCCTCGCGGATCGCCTACCGCAACGGCGCCGCGGAAGGCCTGGCCAACCTCGGCGTCCGCGGCGAGGACGCATGGATCGGCGGTGTCGGTGTCGTCCCCGCGGCGCGGCGCTCGGGCGTCGGGGAGGCGCTCATGCGGGCGTTGCACGAGCAGGCACGGGAGCGAGGAATCCGGCGCGTCTGGCTCGAGGTGATCGTCGAGAACACCGGCGCCTTCGCTCTCTACGAGAGACTTGGATACCGCACGGTCCGCGACCTCGAGGTGTGGTCGCTTCCGCTCTCCGTCTCTGAGCGATCCGAGGCGAATGACACCTCCGCCGCGGAAGCCCACGTGCGCATTCGCGAGCTCCGCAGAAGTCGCGAGCCATGGCAGCGCGCGGACGAGACTCTGGGCCATTACGACGACGTACGCGGCCTCGTCACTGAGGCAGGCGCCGCGGTCTACCGGCAGTCCGGAGGGAACGTTCAGCTCGTCCAGATCGCCGGAGAGGCCGAGCCCCTGCTGCACGCACTCAGGATCCTCGGCCCGGTCAACGTCCTCAACCTTCCGGAGGACGACCCGGCAGTGCCTGCATTTCGCGCTCTAGGCGGGACGATGGTCGTACGCCAGCACGAGATGCTGCTCGAGCTCGGGCACTAGACTCGATCAGCGTGCGGATCGCGCTTGTCACGCCGTTCGCCTGGTCGCAGCCGCACGACGTCAACGAGCACGTGGACGGTCTTGCACGCGAGCTACGACGGCGCGGGCACGAGGTCACCGTCCTGGCTCCCTCGAACCGGGCGCGCGACCTCGCAGCCGGACGGCGCGCACTGCTCGGGGCACTCGACGACCAGGAGCTGATCGCCCTCGGCCCGGCCGTGCCCATCTCCCGTCGCAGCCGAATGGGGGTTCCGGTCGGCGTTCGAGCAAGCCTCTCGCTGGCTCTCGCTCGCGGCCGGTTCGACGTGGTGCACGGGTTCGAGCCCGGCCTGCCGAGCCTCTCCTACCTGGCGCTTCGAGACTCGGCGGCGCTCACGGCTGCGACGTTCTTCTCGCCCGACCGGCTCGGCTATCCCCCAGGCCGCGCACAGCGCGAGCGCCTGCTCGCCCGCGTCGACGCGCTTCTCGCGACGAGCGAAGAGACCGCCGAAGCCGCTGCCGTCCGCTTTCCCGGGCGATACGAGCTCGTGCCGCACGGGATCGACCCCGAACTCTTCGCGCCCGCGGAGAAGAAGCAGCTCGTCGTGCTGGAGTGGCGACAGACCGAGCGGCCGCTCTTGCGTGCGCTCGTGCGCGAACTCGCGCAACAGCCCCGCTGGGAGCTCGTGCTGTTGCGGATCCGGACGCCCGCCTCGCGTCCGGCAGTCTCTCCGCAGCTACGAGGACGGATGCGGGTTCGGACCGCGCGCACCGGCACGGCCCGCGCCGAGCTGCTCCGTTCCGCCGCCATCTTCGTCCCCGCCGTCGACGGGCTGCTGCGCCTCATCGCAGAGGCGCAGACCGCGGGCGCCGCGATCGCCGCGCCACCCGGGCGCGATGCGCAGCCGGAGCTCGCCGCCGCCGAGACGGCGCGGATGATCGAGGACGAAGCCTTCCGTTCCCGGCGCGCGACAGAAGGTCTCGCCGCGGCTCGGTTGCAGACCGTCGACACGCTGGCCGACCACGTAGAGGAGGTGTACGAGCGGCTCGCCTCACGGCGGCGCGCTCCGACCACCCGCCCGCCGCTCGAGGAGCGCGACTGGGTGATCGCCGACCTGCACATGCACACGAGCTGGTCGCACGATTGCTCCATCGAAGTCGACGACCTCCTCGATCACGCCGAGGCACAGGGGCTCGGCGCGATCGCCGTCACCGACCACAACGTCTTCGGCGGCGCGCTCGAAGCGGTCGAGCTCGCACGCGGCCGCCGCCTCGTCGTCATCCCCGGTGAGGAGGTGAAGACTGCCGACCAGGGAGAGGTGATCGGGCTCTTCCTTCGCGAGGAGATCCCGCGAGGCATGTCCTTCGGCGAGACCATCGCCGCAATCCGCGCGCAGGGAGGCCTCGTCTACGTGCCGCACCCGTTCGACCGCCTGCACGCGATCCCCGCGCCGGAAACGTTGCACCGGCACCTGGCGGAGATCGACGTCCTCGAGGTCTACAACGCCCGGCTCCTCTTCGAGGCCTACAACGAGGAAGCGCTCCGCTTCGCTCGCAAGTACAACCTCACGCCGGGTGCAGGATCCGATGCCCACGTCCTAGCCGGCGTCGGCACGGGCGCCGTCCGGATGCGCCGCTTCAGCGGACCCGAAGAGTTCATGGTCTCCCTCCACGACGCCGAAGTGCTGCGTCGGCCCAAGTCGCTCGTTTACCTGCAGGGGCTCAAGTGGGTCGCGCAGGCCAAGGAACGGGTGCGCTGATCCCGAACCAGTCTCCCGGGGCAACCTGTGACCGTGGCGAACGACGAGATCTACGAGAAGTACCTGCAAAAGGCGATCACCGAGAGCAACACTCTCGGTGACGAGCTCGCGCAGGCTGCGGGCGGGGCGCGGGTTCCGGTGGTCGGCTCGGGTCACCCGCTCGCGGACGTGTTCCTCCTCAAGTACGCACCGCAGGCAGCGGAGCTGCAGGAGGGCGTGGCCTTCTACGGTCGCGCCGGCAACGCGCTCCTGAAGTCGCTGCAGCGGCTGCACGTCGATCCGATGGCGATCTACGGGACGAACTGCCTCAAGTTCGCGGGCGGTGACGAGGAGGAGTCGCGGCCCTTCCTTCTGCGCGAGCTGCACATCGTGCAGCCCAAGCTCGTCGTCGCGATGGGCTCGGCCGCGGTCGACTTCCTCAACGCGGCGCGCTTCCCCCTCGCGCGGGAGCTGCAACCGGCCGAGGGCGAGCTGCAGGAGTACACGCCGACCATCCAGGGCCTCGTCACGCCCGACATCGACGAGTCGCTCGACGAGCAGCCGGCGAAGACGGCGTTCTGGAACGCCTTCAAGGTGCTCGGCGAGTGGTGGAGCCAGACGCCCCCCTACTAGCGGCGACGCAGCGCCTTCGGCTCGCGGCCTTCGTCGCCCTCGCCGCCGCGGTTGTGACGTGGGACGCCGTCGCGCCGCACGTCGGCACGGTCTCGCTGTGGCCGACGGTGGCGATCATCGCTGCGGGAGTGATGCCCGCGACGCTGGGGCTGATCCTCCTCGCGCTGCCGCTTTGGTCGCGCCGCTGGAACATCGCCGCCGCGGCCGCGTTCGGGATCGCCGCGGTTGTGACGTGGGAGCTGAACTCGCACCTCCCCTCGAACTTCGCGAAGCTCGGCGCCTACACGTGCGCAGGCTGGGCGTTCCTCTTGCTGTTCGAAGAGGTCAGCTGGGTAGTCATCGTCGCTCTGATCATCCCATTCGTCGACGCGATCTCGGTTGCGGCCGGGCCGACGAAGGCCATCGTCAACCATCACTTCGAGGTCTACTCGGCGGTCGCCGTCGCCTTTCTCGCGCCGGGCGGCCTCGCCGCGGACCTCGGGCCGCCGGACATCCTCTTCTTCGCCCTCTTCCTCGCGGCGACCGTGCGCTGGGGGCTACGACCAACTTGGACGTGGCTCGCGATGACCGCGATGTACTCCCTGACGCTCGTGATCGCCAACCTCGCGGACATCAACGGCTTGCCCGCGCTGCCGTTCCTCTCTTTCGGCTTCCTCGTCGCGAACGCCGATCTCCTGTGGCGACGGCTCAGGCCGGCGCGCTGACGCGCTCGAGGCGCGCGACGCACTCGACGTGCGGCGTGTGCGGGAACATGTCGACCGGTGTTACCCGCCGCAGCTCGTAGCCGTAGTCGTCGCGCAGAGCCTTCACGTCGCCGGCAAAGGTCGTCGGATTGCACGACACGTAGACGAGGCGCGGCGCGCCGATGCGGCCGAGCCGCCGCAGCGCTTTGCCTGCGAGCCCGGCCCTCGGCGGGTCGACCACGACGACGACCGGCGGGCCCGAGCGCCCGAGCAGCTCCTCGACGACCTCGCCGACGTTGCCGGCGAAGAACGCGGCGTTCGTGATCCCGTTCAGCTCGGCGTTCTCGAGCGCGCAGGCGACCGACTCCTCGGAGACCTCGATCCCCCAGACCGTCAGGGCGTCGCGGGCGAGCGAGAGACCGATGGTGCCGATGCCGCAGTACAGATCCCACACCGTCTCCTGGCCGCTGAGCTGAGCCGCATCTCGCGCGAGCGCGTAGAGCCGCTCGGCCATGGCCGTATTGGTCTGGAGGAAGGCGTTCGGGCGCACGTGGAAACGCAGCCCGCAGAGCTTCTCCTCGATCCAGCCCTCGCCCCACAGCAGCCTCGACGGCAGGTTCGTCACCTCGGCGGGTGTGTCGTTGATCGACCAGTGGATCGAGCGCACTTCCGGGAAGCGGCGGAGGACGTCGACGAGATAGCCGGTCTCGAAGCGCTCGCCCGGCGCGGTCACGAGCTGAACGAGTGCCTGGCCGGTGTTGCGACCCTGCCGCACGACGAGATGGCGGAGATAGCCGCTGCCGTCGGCCTGCGAATACGGCTCGAGCCCTTCCTCGCGCGCCCAGTCGCGCACGGCGTCGCGGATCCCGTTGCCGAACTCGTCGGTGAGCCAGCAGCGCTCGATCTCCAGCACTTCGTCCCAGCGGCCCGCCCGGTGGAAGCCGAGCGCGGGGCCGTCCGGCGTCGCGGTGAAGGAGTACTCCAGCTTGTTCCGATAGTGGAAGATCTCCGGCTCGCACGGCAGGATCGGCTCGAGCGGCGGCTCGGCGATGCCCGCGAGCCGCTGGAGCGCGTCGCGCACCTGCATCTGCTTCTGCTCGAGCTGCGCCCCGTACGAGAGATCCTGGAAGCGGCAACCGCCGCAGGCGGGGAAGTGCGCGCACGGCGCCTCCACCCGCTCGGGCCCCGGCCGCAGCACCTCCGTCGCGAGCGCCTCGGCGTGGCTGCGCTTGACCTTGGTGACGCGCGCGCGGACGCGGTCGCCCGGCAGCCCGCGGCGCACGAAGACCACGAAGCCGTCGAGTCGCGCAACGCCGTTGCCGCCGAACGCGAGCGAGTCGACTTCGAGCTCGAGCTCTTCTCCCTTTGTTACCGGCGCGGCCATGCGCGCACCGTAGCGTCAGAGCGTCGTGACGTAGACCCTGCGGTCGCGCGGCCCGTCGAACTCGCAGAAGAAGACGCCCTGGTACGTGCCGAGCGCGAGGCTCCCGTCGCGGAGCGGGATGAGCACCTGGGGGCTCGAGGCGAGCGAGGCACGCGCGTGCGACGGCGCGTTCGGGCCGTCCTGGTCGTCGTGCCGCCACTCCCAGTCGTCGCCGACGACGCGCTGGAACGCGTTCTCGAGGTCGGTCACGAGCTCCGGGTCGATGCGCTCGTTGATTGCAACGCCTGCCGTGGTGTGCGGGACGTACACGAGCGCCGCCGACGCGCCGTTCGTCCCGGCGAGCGCGTCGCGAACGAGATCGGTGATCTCGATCAGCTGCGTCTTGCGCTCGGTCTTGAGAGAGATCTCCCGCACGGGTCTATCCTACGAACCCGCATGGCGGAGGTGCTCGAACAACGTGAGATCGACGCGCTCAGCGCGGATGCCGACCGCTTCATCGCGGAGCTCGACGAGGAGACCTACCTCCACTACGCCGGTCTCAAGGAGACGTACGACCTCGCGTCGATCTACGAGCGGCACGAGCGCCTGACCCAGCTCGACACCGCGCTCGCTCTCGGCGCCTCCGTCGACGGTGACCGCCGCCGGCGAGAGCTGTGGAAGTTCGCCTGCGAGGGTTATCTCGGCAACTTCGTCAGTGAGGAGGCCGAGCGACTGGCCGAGCTGGAGGCGACGCTCACGGCGACGGTCGACGGCGAGGAGATCCCATTTCGGATGCTGAAGCCGCGACTCGGCAACGAAGAGGACCGCGACGCCCGCGCACGCGTCGAAGCGGCCAGGAACGAGCTCACCGAGGAGAACCTGAACGCACTCGAGCTGCAAGCGGCGCAGGTCGTCCAGCGCGAGACGCAGCGGCTCGGAGCCGCGAATTACGCCGACCTGTACCGCAGCTTCGGCTTTCCACTCGACGACCTCGCCGAGCAGTGCCGGCGCCTGCTCGCCGAGACGGAGGATCTCTGGGAAGAGGCAGGCGACCGCTTCTTCCGCTCGCGCGTCGGAATCGGGCTCGGCGAGCTGAAGCGCTGGGACGTCGGGCGGGCGTGGCGCGGCGCCGACTGGGACGCAGCCTTCCCAGCCGAAGCGATGCTCCCAGCCCTCGAGGTCACGCTCGCCGAGCTCGGGATCGACCTCCGCGCACAGGAGAACGTCGAGCTCGACCTCGAGGAGCGGCCGAGTAAGGATCCGCGTGCTTTCTGCTCGCCGATCGAGGTGCCGGGCCGTGTCGTCCTCGTGATGCAGCCTCAGGGCGGCCCTGCGGACTGGCGGACGCTCTTTCACGAAGCCGGCCACACCGAGCACTTCGCGCACACATCCGCTTCTCTCTCGCCCGAAGAGCGGCGGCTCGGCGACAACGCCGTCACCGAAGGCTGGGCGATGCTGCTCGAGCATTTGGCGATCGATCCGGTGTGGCTCGAGCAGCGCCTCGACTTCCCTCGCCCATACGAGTTCGCGGCAGAAGGAGCGACAGAGCTCCTCTGGCTCGTCCGACGCTACTCCGCCAAGCTCTTGTACGAGCTCGAGTTCCACACGACGGACGATCTGACCGCGCTGCGACCGCGCTATGTCGAACTGCTCTCCGACGCGACGAAGGTCGAGCCCGCCGCGGTCGACTACCTCGGCGACATCGACGACGGCTTCTACGCCTCGCAGTATCTCCGCGCCTGGGCGCTCGAGGCGCAGCTGCGCGCCCATCTCCGCGAGCGCTTCGGCAACGCCTGGTTCTCACGCCGTGAGGCCGGCTCGCTGTTGCGCGAGCTGTGGGCGGAGGGGCAGAAGCCGACAGCCGACGAGTTGCTGCGTGAAGTCACCGGCGAGACGCTCGAGCTCGCGGCGGTCGCGGATCGGATCCGCGAGTCGCTCGCCGCGGTCTAGAAGGCCGGCGCTTGCTCCCGCTGCGCGACAACGTCCCGACGCGGACGTTTCCCTACGTCACGATCGGGCTGATCGTCGCGAACTTCCTCGTCTGGTTCTGGGAGCTCAGCCATCCCGGCGTGAACGTGCACGTGTTCCGCGACGGCTTCTACCCCTGCGCGCTTCACGGGCCCTGCCATCTCCCACCGGGCTTCCATCACCTGCCGTGGTACGAGGGCGTCTTCACCGGCATGTTCATGCATGCGAGCTGGGAGCACATCCTCGGGAACATGCTGTTCTTCTGGATCTTCGGCAACAACGTCGAGGACGCGCTTGGACACGCCCGCTTCCTCGCCTGGTACCTCGTCGCCGGCATCGCCGCCATGGCGGTGCAGAGCTTCGTCACGCTGCAGTTCGCCGGCGCGCACGACGCGAGCATCCCCAACATCGGCGCGAGCGGTGCAATCGCCGGCGTGCTCGGCGCTTATTTCGTCCTTCTCCCCAGCGCCCGCGTGCTGACAGTGATCTTCTTCGGGATCATCCTCATCCGAGAGATCCCCGCCGTCTGGTTCCTGGGCATCTGGATCGGCCTGCAGCTGTGGTCGGGCGGGCTCACGTTCCTTCATCCGCAGGCCGGCGGCGGCACCGCTTTCTTCGCGCACATAGGAGGTTTCGCGTTCGGGCTCGGGACGGGGCTTGTGCTGCTCGCCACCCGGGGCCGGCCGCGAGTGCCGCCGAGCCGGCCGGTGTGGTGACGATCTTCCGCTAACGCTGAGGATTCACTCGGAATGCGTCGGGCATGCCAGGCGTTGAACCCGGCATGCGAACCCAAGAAGAGATCCACGAGGAGATCGAGCGCCTGAGCGAAGAGCGCACCGAGCTCTGGCACAGGCTCTCTGGCCAGCACGACCCGGAGGTGCGGGCGGAGATCCACGAGATCGACACCCAGCTCGACCGCCTCTGGGACGAGCACCGAGCCGTCCGCGCCCGTCTGCGCTTCGGCGACCGCGATTCGATCGTCGCGCGAGCCCGGGTCGAGGAGCGGCTCGAGCGCGCGGCCTGAGTCGAACTGGCCTCTACACTGAAGCTCTCTCGGGGCGTTAGCTCAGCTGGGAGAGCGCCGGCTTTGCAAGCCGGAGGTCACCGGTTCGATCCCGGTACGCTCCACCTGAAAACCCGCTGCATCAAGCGGGTTTTCTCGTTCTAGTACCCCGGTCCCGGGGGGCCGCCCTCTTCCTCCTCGATCACGCGGCGGCCGGAGTAGCGGCGGCGCATCGGATAGGCGCCGTACCCCGGTGCGTCGTCGACGTAGGTGCGCCGGCGGAGGTAACCCGGCCCCCACGACGACCACAGAACCAGGTCCGCGATGAAGCCGAGAAAGCCGACCACTACCAGGATCCAGCCGACGCTGTTCACGTCGACCGGGTGCGGGTTTGTGGGGTGCACAGCGAGCGCGAGGATGAAGCCGACCGCGATGAGAATGATGCTGACTACGAAACCCATGGCCCGCCCTGTGCCCGAGTTCAGGAAATTGAACCCTCGACGTCTCGTGCGAAGAACAGACCTTGCTCCAGCTCCGCCTCTTGCACAAAGCCCAGACGGTGAGCGAGCCTCAGCGAGCGAGTGTTCTCGGGACGGATGACGAGTGTCGCGACCGTGTGCGTCGTCGATCTCAAGTGCCCGAGCAGGAGCTCGACCGCCCGCGACGCGTAGCCCCTTCCACGCGCCTCGGGAAACAAGTAGTAGCCGATGTTCACTTCGCCGGGCTGGAGCCAGTCGTGCTCCAGGTCGTAGTCGACCCATCCCACAAGCTCGTCGCCGACCCAGATGCACGCCACAGGGCTCGGCGTCTCGGCTCCAGGGCCGAGCCACTTGAAGAACTCCTCGTCTCTCCCCGCGACCAGCAATTGCGCATCGCCGTCGCTCGGCGGCTGGAGCGTGACCACGCCGTCGGTCGAGATCTGCAGCCCTCGTTCAGCCATAGGCGTCATCATTCACGACCGTTGGCGGGTTGCGACCAGCCGATTTGAAAGCGACACTTCAGCTGTGACGGATGGACTGGACATGAGGGGCCGCTACGAGCAGGCGCTCGCAGAGGTCGAGGAGATGAAGCGGAGGTTGCGCGAGCATGCGCAACACGTCGCCGCGCGAGAGAAGCAGCTCGAGGAGCTTCGGCTCGATGTCGCCGGCCGGCAGGGGCGCCGGCGTGTCAACGCTCCAGCTCCCGCTCCAGCCGGTCCCGACCGTTCGGGCGAGCTCGCCCAGAAGATCGCGGAGGCCGAGAAGCG
>DASSLB010000321.1:0-4324 GCA_035689945.1 Gaiellaceae bacterium
CACCGCAGACGGGCCTCGCGCGCGGACGACAGCGGAGTGTCCGGGCGTGATGTAGCCGACGTGCTGCGCGAAGCCGTACGCGGGATAGAGCGCGTCGAGGCGGCGCATGAGGCGATCGCGCGTCACCTTCGCCACGATCGAGGCGGCCGCGATGGCTGCGCTTTTCTCGTCGCCGTCGACGACGGCCGTGTGCTCTGGCGCGGCCGGGCCGAGCCGGAAGCCGTCCACGAGACACGCCTCCGCCGGCGGCGTCAGCGCGTCGAGCATCGCCCGTAGGCCGGCGAGGTTAGAGCGGTGCAGGCCGTTGCGGTCGATCTCGCCGGGCGGGATCACGCGCACGGCGACCCGCTCGGCGCAGCTGACCACGGCGTGGAAGAGCTCCTCGCGGCGCTCCGGCGAGCACTGCTTCGAGTCGTTGAGGAAGCCGAGCGGCCGCACGCGGTGGTCGCGCAACGAGCCGTAGTCGAGCAGGACACCGGCGACGACGAGCGGGCCGGCGAGAGAGCCGCGCCCCGCCTCGTCAACCCCAGCGACGAAGCGCGCCCCGAGCTTTCGGTCGAACCGGAGCAGCTTCTGGCCGGTGCGCTTCTGCACGATCGCGACCATAGCGCGCGATCCGGCTGCGGAGGACAGGCGTCAGGAAGTTGCGGGAAAGGCGCTACTCGGCGGGCGCAGCTTCGGCCTCGTCGGCCTCCGGCTCAAGCTCCGCTTCTGCCTCGGGCTCGGCCTCTGCCTCGGGCTCGGCGTCTGGCTCAGGCTCCGCCGTCGGCTCCTCCTCGATCGGCTCCGCCTCGGACTGCGGCCCGGCGGCGCCCTCCGGTTCGGACTCAGCTTCGACGAGCCCCGCCTCGACGGTCTGTGGCAGCTCCGACCCCGCTCCATACCGGCGCTCGCGGACGCGGGCCTTCTTGCCGACGCGGCCGCGCAGGTAGTAGAGCTTCGCGCGATTGACGTCGCCGATCGCGGCGACCTCTATCTTTTCGATCTTCGGCGAGTGGAGTGGGAACGTCCGCTCGACGCCGACACCGAACGACTGCTTCCGCACGGTGAACGTCTCGCGCGCGCCGGCTCCCTGCCGTTTGAGCACGATTCCCTCGAAGACCTGCACCCTGCGGCGCGTGCCTTCGATCACCTGGAAGTGGACGCGAACCGTGTCCCCCGCCTTGAAGCGCGGCACGTTGCGCAGCTGAGCGCGCTCGAGGTCCTGGATGACGTTGCTCATGAAAAGAGGGCCTGACGGCCGACGGCCAAGGGTAGCGGAATCGACCTCGAGCCGATCCGGCTAGCGGAACCCGATTCGGTCGGGCGGCCAGTAGACGAAGAAGACGGTCCCGATCAGCTTGTTCCGCGGCACCGACCCCCACGTGCGGGAGTCGCACGACTGCGAGCGGTTGTCGCCCATCATGAAATAGGCCCCATCGGGGACGTGCCAGACCTGTCCGAAGTGGGCGCTGTCCGCCTGCCTCCGATCGGTCGAGAGGTACGGCTCTTTGAGCTTCACGAACTGTTTCTCCCCTGGTTTCCTGGTCCAGATGAAGCCGTTGTCGTCCTCGCGCACCGTCTCGTTGGGCAGGCCGATCACGCGTTTCACGAAGGTGCCACCCTCGCCACACTTCAGCGCGGCCTCGCTCGGCGTGTTGAAGACGACGATGTCGCCACGCGACGGCGGCCCGAAGTCGAGGCAGATCCGGCAGGCGAGCACCCGGTCGCTCGAGTTGCCGAGGCACCCCGGCTCCGACGGCCCACGCGCGCAGTTCAGCGTTGGCTCCATCGACGACGAGGGGATGCGGTACGGGTTGACGACCCACTCCTTCAGCGCGAGCACGATCAGGATCGCACCCGCGATGGTGAGGATCCAGTCGAGCGTGACCCGAACGCTGCGCGGCAGCCCTGGGAAGAGCCGGGCGAGCGGATCGCGGCTGCGGCGCTCGGGATACCGCGATGCATGGCTGTCGAGGAAGGGGTCCCGCGGAACCTGCGTCTCGCCGGAATGCCCGTACTCGCCGTAGCTCCCGTAGTCACTGCGCTGCCAGGGCGACTCGGACTCGGCCCGCTCAGGCGCGGGCTGCTCGTAGCTGGGCCGGTCATATCGCGGGCGGTCGAAGGTCGGCCAGCCGCCTTCCGGCTCCCCAGCCGGAGCCTCCTCCTCGTCGGCCTCCTTCGCGTCCTCGTCGTCGGGCCGGGGACGGTTCCAGTCGTAGTAATCGCTCATCGCACATGCTCCCGCCGCCAAGCATCGACACGCGCGTGGTCGCCCGAGAGCAGCACATCGGGCACAGACCAGCCGCGGAAGTCGGCGGGCCGCGTGTAGTGCGGATACTCGAGCCCGCCGCCGAGTTCGGCCGAGAAGCTCTCGAGCTCGCCAGATCCCTCGGCGAGAGCCCCGGGCAGGCGCCGCGCCACGGCGTCGAGCAGGATCATCGCCGGCAGGTCTCCGTTCGAAAGGACGTACGGCCCGACCGAGATCGAATCGGTCGCGAGGTGCTCGACGATTCGCTCGTCGAACCCCTCGAACCGGGAGGAGAGAAGCGTGAGCGTGGGCAGTGACGCGAGCTCCTCGACGACCGGCTGCGTCAGCTGCCGGCCCTTCGGCGTGAGCGCGATCACCGGGCCCGGCCGCTCTCCGCCGTAGACGGCCTCGAGCGCTGCGGCGACGACGTCCACGCGCAGCACCATGCCCGCTCCGCCTCCGTACGGCTCGTCGTCGACCTGGCCCGCGCGCAGCGGGGTCGAGTCGCGGTAGTTGAAGAGCCGCAGCTCGAGCTCGGTGCCGAGCACGCCGGCGACCGGCTGCTGCTCTGTCAGCCAGGCATAGGCGTGAGGAACGAGTGTGAAGACGTCGATGCGCACGGCTGGGCTCATTCCGGGTCTGCGAACCCCACGGCGACGACGATTCGCCCGCCGGCCAGATCCACCTGCCGGACGCACGCCTCGACGAGAGGCAGTGACGTACCGGAGTCGAGCTCGAGCACGTCGTTGGCAGGGTACTCGAGTACATCCCGCACCCGTCCGAGCAGTCGTCCGTTCTCGTCCTCCACGCTCAACCCGACCAGCTGGAAGACGTAGAACTCGTCCTCGTCGCCGAGCTGCGGCAGCGTCGCCCGCGCGACGGCGAGCTCGGTGCCGCGCTCGACGTGCCGATCGAGGCTGATCACCGGCCGGCCGCCCGAGCCGTGACGCGAGATGACGACCGTGGCCGGCTCGCCGCCCGCGTAGAGCGTGGCCCCTCCGGCGAAGACGCCCTTCCGCTCGCTCGGTCCTTCGACGAAGAAGGCGCCGTCGAGGCCGTGTGGCTTCCCCACCCGGCCGACAGGCACGAGGTCAGAGCCCACGTTCCGTGAACTCTGAGACGGCATCTTCGCGGGTCGCTTTCAGCTCGGCGCCGTCGTAGGGCGTCCGCCGGCGCTCGAGGTCGAGCAGCCAGTACGCGCCCGGCTCATCCTCGTACGGCATGCCGACGCTGCCGGCGTTGACCACGCGCACACCGGCGACCGTGCGTTCGTATTGGGTGTGCGTGTGCCCGCAGACCACGGTCGTGGCGTCGAGACCCTCGAAAAGCGAGGCGAGCCGCTCCTCGGGTGTCCGTTCGGTGAAGATGTCCATGTCGTTGCGCGGGGAGGCGTGGCAGTAGAGGACCTCGCCGATCCGTTGCGTTTCCGGCAGCTCGTGCAGGAACGCGATCTCCTCCTCGCTCAGCAGGCCGCGTGTCTCCTCGACGAGCGGCTCCGGAACCAAGCCACCCTCGCCGGGATAGAGCTCGCGGTCGGCGTTGCCGCGAAGCCAGCGAACGCGATCGCCGAGCCCGCGCAGACGTGCAAGCGTCTCGGACGGCTGCTCGCCGCCCGCGCAGATGTCGCCCCCGACGACGATCGTCGCTTCGTCCGGCACCTCCGCGAGCACCGCGTCGAGCGCCGCGAGGTTCCCGTGGATGTCGTAGAGGGCGGCGACCGACACGAGCGCGCTAGTCGACGATCTCGAGCTGCATCCGGCGTCCAGCCTCGACTCCGCCAGCGCGCACGATCGTGCGCATCGCGCGCACGAGCCGGCCCTGGCGGCCGATCACTTTGCCGACGTCTCCCTCCGCCACGTGGAGCCGGAGGAGGAGCGTGCCGTCCTCCTCCTCGACCTCCTCGACACGCACGGCGTCGGGCTCGTCGACGAGCCGGCGCGCGAGCTCGGCAACGAGCTCGGCCATGGGTTACTGGATTCCCTGCGCCTTGAGGAGCTTCGCCACCGACTCAGTCGGCGTCGCGCCCTTCTCGAGCCAGCCGCGCACCTTCGCCTCGTCGAGGTCGATGAGGGAGGGATCCGACTGCGGGTTGTA
>DASSLB010000322.1:0-2776 GCA_035689945.1 Gaiellaceae bacterium
GCACACGCCGCCGTGGTCGCGAATCAGCTGCACGAGCGCCTCCGCGAGCTTCGCACCACCGCCGCGCGGCACCGGCATCCCGCCCTCCTGCACCGCGACGGCGATCACCTGCGTCATGAAGCCGGAGGTGGCCTGGTCGGGTCCGAGGCCCGTGTGCAGCACCCAGGGCGCGAGCAGGCCGTGCGCGCGTTCCGAGGCGAACGTCGTCTCGAGCCAGTCGCGGTTCGACTGCAGCACCTCGCCGAGGAACGCGGCCGCGCCGGCGCGACCGAGGCGCCGCAGCGCCTTCGCGCCGAACGCGAGCCCGGCGGGCGACCACAGCTCCGTGCCGAGGATGCCGAACGCGAGGTCGGCGTTCGGGGAGAAGCGCTCGAGCACACCCGGCCACTCTGGGCCGAGCTCCTGCGCGTTTCCCTCCGCGGTCCGGAGCAGGAAAGCCGCCGCGCCGTCCGGAAACGCCGTCGCCGTCGGAAACTCGGTGTTGAGGTACTCGAGCCCGCGGGCGGCGAGCTCGTCGCCGAGCTCTGCGTGCGCGGCGCCGCCGACCCAGAGGGGGTGCCACGCGCTGAACGTGTCGTGGCGAAACTCCGGCTCAGTGAGCTCCTCGGTCTTGATAGCGCCGCCGAACCAGTCGTTCCGCTCGAGCACGCACACGCGCCAGCCGCCGCGCGCGAGCAGCGCAGCGCACGCGAGCGAGTTGACTCCGCTGCCGACGATGACCGCGTCGTACTCAGGCATTCGCGAGCTCCCGGAGCTCGTCGTCCGTGACGAGGCCGCCCATGCTCGTGCCGAGGTCCTTCACGGGCGCGAGCAGGTCCGGCCAACGCTCCTCGGGCACATCGAGGTCGAGCTCCTCGACCTTGATCCGGATCGAGTCGAGTCCGCTCTTCTTGCCGAGCACGATCGCCCGCTCGGCGCCGACAAGCTCGGACGAGTAGGGCTCGATCGACGGCGGGTCGTGAAACTGCGAGGCGACGGCGCCGGACTCGCGCCGGAACAGCGTCTCGCCCGTGAGCGGCTTCCACGGCGCGAGCCCGTAGCCCGACAGCTCCTGCACCCGCGCTGCGGCCTCGCGGATCCGGTCGAAGCGGAGACCGGTCTCGACGCCGTAGAGCGCGCGGAGCGCGAGCGCGATCTCGCCGAGGTCAGCGTTGCCCGCCCGCTCGCCCATCCCGTTGATCGTCCCGTGGATCCAGGTCGCGCCGGCCCGCACTGCAGCGACCGCAGAGGCGGTGGCGACGCCGAAATCGTTGTGGCCGTGGAAGTGGACGGGCAGCCCGTCCACGTACTGCAGCGTCGCGCCGACGAGGTCGGTGACCGCCTCGGGGGAGGCGATGCCCAGCGTGTCGACGACCGCCACCTCTTTCGCACCAGCCTCCACAGCGGTCTCGTAGACCTGGCGGTAGAAGTCCGGCTCGGCACGCGTCGAGTCGACGCCGAAGAAGGCAGGGTGGATGCCGTGCTCGGCGGCGAAGCGCATGGCGCTCGCGATGCGGTCGAGCATCTTCTCGCGGGAGACGCCGATCGCCTCGAGCTTCAGATCCGAGATCGGCGACTCGATCACGGAGTGGCTCACGCCCACTTCGACGAGCAGCTCGAGATCGGCCGGCACGGCACGGGAGAATCCCCAGATCTCGGCAGTCAGCCCCGCACCGGCGATCAGCTCGACGGCGCGCCGGTCCTCGTCGGACACGCGGGGAAAGCCTGCCTCGATCCGCTCGATCCCGAGTCCGTCCAGGAGCCGCGCGATCTCGAGCTTCTCCTCGGGCGAGAGGACGACACCGACGGTCTGCTCCCCGTCGCGCAGCGTCGTGTCGTAGAGGCCTACCCGCCCGCCGATGCGGAAGCGATCGTTCAGCGAGCCGGTCCAGATCAGGCCGGACACTGAACCACTCCGTCCGGGAACGAGGAGAGTTTCTCGACGCCGTCCGATGTGACGAGGAAGTTGTCCTCGACGCGCAGCCCGCCGCCGCCGGACCAGTAGGCGCCCGGCTCGACGGCGAGAACCATCCGCTCCTCGAAAATGCCGTCGCCGGCCTGGTGTGGGTACGGCGGCTCATGCGCCCGCGCCCCGACGCCGTGGCAGATCGGATGCGTCGGCTGGCCCGGGTAGCCCATCGCGTCGACCTGCTCCCGCACGCTGCGGTCGAGCTCGGCCATCGACGCTCCCGGCCGGATCGACTCGAGCGCACCCCTGTAGACGCCCATGAGCGCGGTCTCGAGCTCGGCGTAATCCTCCCGCAACTCCCCCACCACGAGGTTCTTCGTGTGGTCGGACCAGTAGCCGTCGGCGCAGACCCAGATCTCGAACAGGACCGGCTCCCCTTCGAGGATCGGCAGGTGCCCCGTCGCCGTGAACGTCTTGATGCCGGGGCCGGCCCACACGAGCGAGAACGGCAGCGCGAGCTCGACCTTGCCCAGCCAGCCGGTACCTCTGCCGTGCACGAAGCCTTGCCAGACCGAGGCCGCCTGGGCCTCCGTCAGCCCCGGATACAGCTGCTCGCGGACGTGCTCCATCGCCGCGGCGGCGATCTCGTTCGCGAGCCGTAGCCGCTCGAGCTCCTGCTCCGTCTTGATCGCGCGTGCCCGGACGAGGAGCGGCGTCGCGTCGGCCGCCTCTGGGAACGCGTCGAACCACCCGGCCGTGAACGTCGTCGGCCCGCCGACCATGCGGTCCGAGGCCTGCGTACCGAGCGAGAGCTCGACCCCGACGCGGCCGTACGGGCGCGCCGCCTCGACCGCCGCCTCGAGCGTCCGCGCCGGCACCGGCCGCGGG
>DASSLB010000323.1:0-26323 GCA_035689945.1 Gaiellaceae bacterium
CCGGGTCGATGTAGGCCGGGTAGTTGAAAATGGTGAACGTGCCGCCGGTCTCCGGCTTCATCCCCGACGGGATCGGCGCCTCCCAGCGCTTCAGCGTGACGGGGTGTGACGCACGCGCGAGCGGGATGCCGCCAGGCCCTAGCGGCCAGCCACCAGCGGCACCGGTGCTGGTGGTTCCGGCGGATGTGCCATTGCCGCAGGCGGCGAGAAAACCAGCGAGGCTCGAGAGCGAGACCGCTGTGCCACCGGCCCGGACCAGCACCTCGCGACGGGTGTACCCGCGTGACTCTCTTGGATGGAATGTCATCGTTCCCCTCCTGGTTGCGACTGTGGCGCACCGACAGGAAGTCCGGCTCGCGGCCAGGCCGATGGCTGCCATCTCCCGCATGCGCTCAGCAGCGCGTGGGCTCCCGAGAGCGTCCCCTCGGCTACTCCCGCCCGGAATTGGAACTGACGCCTGGTCGTCGGCCGTTCACGCGGATCCATAGGTCCCTCCTGGGGTCGGGATGTTCGCACAATGCAAACCGACAGCGCACGATGTGTCAAGCTTCGGACACCGATGAAAGGGTGACTATGGTTACATACTGGCATGTCGAGCGCGGGTCGGCCGACTCTTCCGGGGCGCGACTATCACGCGCCTGAGGTTTATGAGCTGGAGCGGGAGAAGATCTTTTTCCGGAAGTGGTTCTACGCCGGACGCGCCGATCACGCGCCCGAGCCCGGCGACTTTCTCACCATTGACGTCGTCGGCGAGAGCATCCTCGTCATCCGCGGTAAGGACGGCGAGCTGCGCGGCTTCTACAACGTCTGCCGGCATCGCGGCAGCCGCATCTGCGACCCCGAGACGCGGGGCCACGCGAAGGGTGCGATCAAGTGCCCGTACCATGCCTGGAGTTACTCCTACGACGGCAACCTGATCGGGACGCCCCTCGTCGATCCTGACGAGGTCGACCGTTCGTCGCTTTCGCTGTGGCCGGTTCATGTGGACGTCTGGCAGGGGTTCGTCTTCGTCCATCTCGGCGAGCCGGAAGCGGACGTTCGCACGTCGTTCGAGCGGCAGAACGACAGGCCGCTGCAGTACGAGCCATGGCGGATGGACGAGTTGCGCACGGCGGAGCAGACGGTCACCGAGCTCCACGCGAACTGGAAGATCCTGATCGAGAACTACAACGAATGCCTTCACTGCCCGACCGTCCACCCGGAGCTCGTCGCCGTCGCGCCGACCTTCCGCAAAGGGCTCGTCTTCGAGGAGGGCCGCGACGACTGGGGCGTCTCGATGGAGGGCGCCGGCTACACCGCCACGGGGACGACGACGATCCCCGTCATGCCGGGGTTGACCGAGCAGCAGGCGAATGCGATGCACGGCGCGAGCATCTTCCCGAACATGTTCATCGACTTGACTGGGACCGTCGTGATCGCGACTCGAATGCAGCCGCGCGGGCCCGAGCACACGACGATCACGACCGACTACCTCTTCCGGCCCGAGGCGATCGCCGACCCGGGCTTCGACGCGCGCGAGACGATCGAGTTCTCCGAGCTCGTCGCGCACCAGGACTACGTCGTCTGCGAACGGGTCCAGCAGGGGGTTCGCTCGCGCGCATTCACGCATGGTGTCTACGCCGAGAAGGACGAGCTGCCCTACGCCTTCAACCAGGCGTACCTCGCGGCGCGTGACCGGCCCTGAGTAGCGTCATCGTTGTCGGGGCCGGCTTCGCCGGGCTCGCCGCGGCAGAGGCGCTGGCAAGTCGGGGCGCCGAGGTGACGGTGTTCGAGGCGCGCGACCGCGTCGGCGGACGTGTCCATTCGGGACGTCTCGACAACGGCGCCGTCGTCGAGCTCGGCGCGGAGTTCGTCCTCCCCGGCTACGAGGTGCTGAGGGAGACGGCGGCACGGCTCGGACTCGAGCTCTTCGAGAAGGGCACGCTCTACGGCGACCGCGAGCCCCGCGACGGGCCACCCGTCACTCGCAAGGAGCTGGAAGCCGCCGCCTGGGCGCTCCGCGAACCGGGCAACGGCTCGATCGCGGATGCGCTCGAGCGGCTCGTGCCGTCGGAGGGCGCTCGCGCGGCGGTCGCCGCCCGCCTGGCTGTCTCGTCCGGTTACGAGCTCGACGATCAAGACGCGTCTGCACTCGCCGAAGGAGCGGCCGGCTTCGGCGACTTCCCCAGCCACGGCATCGTCGGCGGCAACAACCGGATCGCGCTCGGGCTCGCGGAACGCCTCGGCGGCTCGCTTCGCACCTCGACGGCGGTCACTCGCGTCGTCTGGTCGGCGGAGGGCGTAGTCGTGCGGGCCGGCCGCGACGAAGTGACCGCCGGCGCCTGCGTGATCGCGACACCTGCGCCGCATGCGCTCGAGCTCGAGTGGGATCCGCCGCTGCCGCAGTGGAAGCACGAGGCGCTGGCCGGTGTCCGTTACGGCCAGGCGGCGAAGCTCTTCCTGCCTCTCGCGGCACCCACGGTGCCGAGCCAGACGCTGTCCGTGCCGCTCCGCTTCTGGACGTGGACCCAGCACGGGGTTCCGGCCGCCTCGTCCTTCGCCGGCTCGCCCTCGGCGCTGGAGCAGCTCGGGGTCGATCGCGGACCGGGAAGGTGGGCGGACGCCGTGCGCCGGCTCCGTCCCGATCTCGACTACGCCGACGGGCCGCCGCTTCTGGAGACATGGCACGACGACCCGTGGGCGCGTGGCGCGTACTCCGCTCGCACGCTCTCCTCACCGCTCGACGACGAGGCGCTCGCCCGTTCGGTCGGCGCGGTCGCCTTCGCGGGCGAACACACCGCGGGGCCCTGGCACGGGCTGATGGAGGGCGCCCTCCGTAGCGGATTGCGCGCAGCTACCGAGATCGAGACGTTGCTCTAGCCGGTCGCGGCGAGCGTCCGCAGCACGGCGTCGACGCGTGCGAAGCCGCTCTTCGAGCCCTCCTCGACCCCGTATTGCATCGTCGTGTCGCGTTCCTCGGCCGAGGCGAACCGCATCGTCTGCGTCAGCTTCGTGCGATGCCCGAGATCCTCGAACTCCAGCGTTTGCAGGTGGTTCTGGAACGTCTGCACGAGCCGCTCCGGTGCCTCGACCTCGCGGAACTCGCCCTCGACGACGCCGTAGGCCGTGCGAAAGCGCCAGATTCCGCCGGGCCGGACATCCATCTCCTCGACGACGGTGCCGTCGCCCCACCATTCGGGGATCAGCTGCGGATCCGTCCAGACGGAGAAGACGTGCTCGCGCGGCGCGTCGAAGACGCGCTCGACGCGGATCTCGAGCTCGCTGGGCGTGGTGACGGTGGTCTCGTTCACGCGCTCACCGCCTGTTTGACGAGCTTCACGATCCGGTCCTCGTCGGCCTTCGTCAGCTTCGTGACCGCATAGACGATCGGCCACATGGCGCCCTCGTCGAGATTCGCGGCGTCGTTGAAGCCGAACTCCGAGTACCGCATCTTGAACTTCCCGGCGTTCTTGAAGTAGCAAATGACCTTGCCGTCCTTGTTCGCGTAGGCCGGCATGCCGTACCACGTCTTCGGGACGAGATCCGGCGCGGTTTCTCTGACGAGGGCGTTGATCCGCTCACCGAGGTCGCGGTCGGCCGGCGTCATCTTCTTGAGCGCCTGGGCGATGGCGGTCTCCCCGTCCTCGGTCGCCTTCAGCTCCTTCGCTCGGGCTCGCATCGCGGCCTTCTCCTCGGCCGTGAACTTCTGCTCCTGCTTGGCCGGGCTCATCCTGCTCCTTTCGTGCGTTGGATTACCTGGGCGAACCGGTCGAGCCGCTGCAGCCACGTGCTGATGCCTTCGAAGGCGTACGGGGCAAGCATGCATCTGCGGACACGGCCGACCTTCTCCGTCGTGACTAGCTCCGCGTCCTCGAGCAGCCGGATGTGCTTCTTCATCCCGGTCAGCGTCATGCCGAACGGTTCGGCGAGCTCGCTGACCGTCGCGCTACCCGAGCCGAGCCGTTCGAGAACGGCCCGGCGCGTGGGGTCGGCGAGGGCTGCGAAGGCGCGGTCGGTCGTCGTCGAATACTGAACCATTGAGTTCACTGTAGCAACTCTGCGCTCCGCCGTGGTTCATAGTTGACGCATGGCGGAGGTACGGCTCGCGGAGCTCGTCGCGGCCCTGTCGCTCGGCGTCGATCTCGGCTTCGGGCAGCCGATGGAGCACGTCCTCCGCGAGTGCATGATCGCCCTGCGCCTTGCCGACCGTCTCGGGCTCGAGGAGGCGGAGCGCTCCACCGTCTACTACACGGCGCTCCTCGTCAACGTCGGCTGCCACGCCGACGCGCACGAGCAGGCGAAGTGGTTCGGGGACGACATCAACCTGAGGTCGGGCAAGTACGACCACGACATTCGGAGCATTCGCGCCGCCGCGACGGCGATGAGCCTCATCGGGAGCGGCAACCCGCCGTTGCACCGCTTTCGCGTCGGGCTCGAGTTCGCCATCTCCGGGCATCGGGACCTCGATGGGATGATCGAAACCCATGCGGCGCTCGCGCGAGGTCTGGCGGAGCGCCTCGGCCTGCCGCAGGCCGTGCAGGCGGCGGTCGGTTCTTCGTACGAGCAATGGGACGGGAAGGGTTGGCCTGGCGACCTGGCTGGAGAACACATCCCGGTTGCGTCGCGGCTGTCGCAGTTCGCCGAGTTCGTGGAGGTGGCGCACCGGTTGGGCGGTATCGGCGCGGCGGTCGCTCTCGCCGAACGGCGCGCGGGCTCGCAGTTCGACCCGTCGCTGGCCGAGACGCTTCGTTCCGAACCGGAGGCCATCCTCGGCGAGCTCGACTCCGCTCACACCTGGAGCGCGGTGATCGACGCCGAGCCGACGTTGCGCGTCACGCTCTCCGGCGGCGCTTTCGACCAGGCCTTGCTCGCGATTGCCGACTTCGTCGATCTCAAGTCGCCGTACACGCTGGGGCACGCGCGGGCGGTGGCCGAGCTCGCCGCCGCGACGGCGACCCAGCTCGGTCTGCCGGAGGACGAGGTCTCCATGCTTCGGAGGGCGGGGCTCGTCCACGATCTCGGACGGCTCGGCGTCTCGAACGCGATCTGGGACAAGCCTGGCCCGCTGGGTGCCGGCGAGTGGGAGCGCGTCCGTCTGCACCCGTATCTGACCGAGCGGATGCTGTACCAGTCGACTGCACTCGCGCCGCTCGCCGAGGTTGCAGTGCAGCACCGCGAGCGGCTCGACGGATCGGGCTATCCGAAAGGGCTGTCGGGTGGAGCGATCATCCGGCCCGCGCGAATCCTCGGCGCCGTGGATGCCTACCAGTCGATGCGCGAGCCGCGGCCCCACCGACCGGCACTGAGCCCGGACAAAACCGCCGCCGAGCTGCAGGCCGACGCGCGGGCGGGCAAGCTCGACGCCGAGGCCGTCGCGGCCGTTCTCGTTGCGGCCGGTCACGAGGTTGGCCGCCGGCGCGAGTGGCCGGCCGGCCTGACGACGCGCGAGATCGACGTCCTCCGGCTCGTCGCGCGCGGCCTGTCGAGCAAGCAGATCGCCACGCAGCTCGTGATCACGCCCAAGACGGCGCGCAACCACATCGAGCACATCTACACCAAGATCGGAGCCTCTTCGCGCGTCGCGGCGAGTCTCTTCGCGACCGAGCACGGGCTGCTCTGAAGATGGGGCAAACGCCTCAGGCGGCGACGATCGCAACGCCCTAACCTCGCCCACATGAGCCTACGAAAGAAACTCTTCGCCGCCACGTACGACTCGATGTCTCGCAAGACCGAAGAAGCAGGGCTGCGCTCCCTGCGCCGGGGCCTGCTCGCCGAGGCGAGCGGTTCCGTCCTCGAGGTCGGCGCCGGCACCGGTGCGAACCTCGCGCATTACAACGGGAAGGTCGAGTCGCTCGTCTTCACCGAGCCGGAGCCGGCGATGATTCGCCGCCTCCAGAAGAAGGCCCGCGAGGAGGCCCCGCTTGCCAAGATCCTGCGGGCGCCCGCCGAGGATCTCCCCTTCGAGGACGACACCTTCGACACCGTCGTCTCGACGCTCGTTCTGTGCGGCGTCGACGATCAGGCGAGAGCGCTCCGGGAGATCAAGCGCGTCCTCAGGCCGGGCGGTCGCCTGCTGTTCCTGGAGCACGTGCGCTCCGACGACCAGACGCTCGCTCGCTTCCAGGATCGGATGAACTGGCTGAACCGGCTCGTCGTCGACTGCGACTGCAATCGACCGACGCTGGCCACGATCGAGGCGACGAGCTTCGCGGTGGCCCGGCTGGAACAGACGGAGATGCCGAAAGCGCCGAAGTTCGTCCGTCCCCTGATCGTCGGTTCTGCGGTGGCCGCTAGGTAGAGGCGCTGCCGGAAACGAGCGTGTAGAAGCCCCACACGGCCAGGCCGGACGCGACCGCGACGAGCGGGAGCCAGCGGACGCCGCGCCGGAAGAGGGGGAAGACGACGAAGACGATCAACTGCGAGACGAAGAGGGCGCCGAGCGACGGCTTGAGCAGCTTGTCGTAGAACTTCTCCGGGTCGATCAGCGAGATCGCATCCGCGATCACGAACGGGGCGGCGATCCAGACCAGGACGCGGCGCAACGGCACGCCGTGAAGCCAGTGGAGCAGGCGGCCGAGCGCGAGATACTCGGCCACGATGAGCGCGAGCGTGCCGCCCGCGATGCCCAGCGCGACGGCGATCTCCAGTGGGCGGCCGCTGTAGTACTTCGCGATCGTGGCGGCCGGCACGGGGAAGTCCAGTAACGCTCCCGGGGCGGTGGCCAGCGGCAGCGCTGCGACGAAGAAGCAGACACTGACGACGGCGACCGCGGCGACCAGGCTGCGCCTCACCGTTCGGCTGCCGCCGCGAACCTCGGCGCCCAGATAGAGGGGCAGGCTCGCGCAGATGAACAGGAGCGCGGTTCCGCCCACCCCGCGGCCGATCGGGTCGAGGCTGGGTTCGTGGGCGAAGCGAACCGGCACGTGATCGAGCGTCACGCCTCCAAGCACCAGCATGAGCACGAGCTGCGCCAGGCCGACCAGCACCAAAGCCGCAAGGGCCACGCGGAGCGGCGCAAGCACGAGCAGCACGATTGCGACGGGAAGGACGAGCTCCAGCACCCAGCGGTACGGGTGGAGCCCGGGAAAGATGGGCGTCAGGACGTCGTAGACGACGAACGTGATCGTGTACGGCAGGTAGAGGAAGTACGCGAACGCCCAGATCCAGCCGTGCACGAGCGCCGCTTGCCGTCCGGCCGCCGCTTCGACGAACGCGGTCAGGCCGCCGGGCGAGACGACGCGCCGCGAGTAGACGAGCCAGAGAACAAGCGGGGCCGTGAAGACCGCGACCGCGAGCAGGACGACGAGCCCGGCGGACGCGATGCCTTCCTCGCCCGCCGTTCCCGGGAGGAAGTTCGGCAGCGCGAGCGGCCCACCGATCGACGCGATCGCGAGACCGGCGAAGAGCAGTGGCGAAAATCCCTCGAAACGCCGGTTTGCGGACTCAGCCTCCACGGCTACCTCTACCCGCGCAGCTGTCCGGGTGGATTTCGCAATCCATCTGCGGAAATCTTGCGTTTAGTACTAGGTACGGCCACGTGAAGGAGGAGATGAACGTGAGAGACCTGATGCGGAACCGATACCAGCTCCGCCTGCTCGCGGTTGCTTCGGTCGCGGTGTTCGGGCTCGTCGCAGCCGGCTGCGGCGGCGGATCGTCCGCCTCGCCGGCCCAGGCGGGCGGCGTCGCGGGCGCACAGCACACGCTGAGCACGGCCGCTGTCATGACACGCAAGATCAGCGGCCTCGGGGTCGTGCTCGTGAACCCGAAGGGGCGGACGCTATACGTCTTCATGAAGGACCAACGCAGCCGCGTCACCTGCACCGGCCAGTGCGCGAGCTTCTGGCCGCCCCTGAAGTGGAAGAGCAAGAGCAAGCCGACGGCCGGCGGAGCGGCGAAGACCTCGCTGCTGAGCTCCGTCAAGAATCCGTCCGGCGGACGCGTGGTCACCTACAACAAGTGGCCGCTCTACACGTACTCGGGTGACTCGGCTGCCGGCCAGGCGAAGGGCGAGGCCCAGACCCTCAACGGCGGCAAGTGGTACGTCATCTCGCCCAAGGGCGCGTTGATCAAGCACAAGACATCCGGAAGCACCACGACCACCGGCGGCGGAGGTTGGGGCTAGCCCCATCCGCACGGAGCGGGGCGTACCGGCGCATCCCCTGGCGACGACGCGCCCCCTCCGAGCTCGAAGACGAGTACCCCTAGCGGAGGCTCGCGAGTAGCAGCGCGACAACCAATGCCGCGGCGAGCTCGACGCCTCCCGCAGCCTCCTGCCAGCTGCCCCAGAACGTTTCCGTGTAGCCGAACAAGCCCCAGCGGGTACTGATCACGAACGCGACCAGTGTCCCTACCGCGTACCCGCCCGCGGCGAGCAGGACAAGAACATCCCGCCTCGCGAGCACGGCTGCTCCGAGCGCCAACCCGACGGCGGCGTTGACGAGGAAGAGAGCGCCGACCACATGGACACGGTGGAAGTAGTCGAACCACAGGTAGAGATGGATCGCACCTGCGGCGGCGACGAGAAGCGCCGCGGCCCCCTGTGCGGCAAGCAAGGCGCCCGCCCTCTTCCTCCGGGCCGTGACCTCGATGTACTGGGCCATCAGGAGCGGATACGCACCGTTCCGCCTTCCGGTTTCCCCTAGGCTCCGAGACCCATGGCTCGCTACATCCCTGAAGAGGTCGAGTCGTACGCCGAGCGCTACACGAGCGCCCGCGCCGACGTCTTCGAACGCCTCGGCGCCGAGACGAACGAGACGCAGCAAGCGCCGCAGATGATGGTCGGTGTGATCGAGGGGGCGTTCCTCTCCTTCCTCGTCGGCATGACACAGGCGACGCGCGTGCTCGAGGTCGGGACGTTTACGGGCTGGTCGGCGATCGCGATGGCCCGCGCGCTGCCGCCGGGAGGCCGTCTCACTAGCTGCGACGTCAACGAGGAGACGACCGCCGTCGCCCGCCGCTACGCAGAGGAGGCCGGGGTCGCCGACCGGATCGATTTCAGGGTGGGCCCCGGGGTCGAGACGCTCGCCTCGCTCGACGGGCCGTTCGACCTGGTCTTCATCGACGCCGACAAGGGCGGCTACATCGACTACTACGAGGCGATCCTGCCGAAGCTGGCGCCGAACGGCACCATTGCCGCCGACAACACGCTCTTCGGGCTCGACTCGGAGGGCGAGAACGCGCAGGCGATCGCCCGGTTCAACGAGCACGTCTTCCGGGACGATCGCGTCGAAGCGGTTCTTCTCCCGTTTCGTGAGGGCGTGACCCTGATCCGTCGCCGCGGATGAAGGTGCTCGTGGTCGGATCGGGGGCCGTGGGAGCCGCGGTGGCCGCGGTCGCGCGGCGGCGGGACTTCTTCGAGCGCATGACCTTCGCCGACCTCGATCCTGCCCGCCCGGCCGCGGTGGTGGAGCGCGACGCCGACGATCGCTTCGCCGCGGTACAGGTCGACGCTGGCGACCGGGAGGCGCTCGTCGCTCTTCTGCGCGAGACCGGGGCGGACGCCGTCCTCAACGCTGCCGATCCGCGCTTCAACCCGCCGATCCTCGACGCCGCCTTCGAGTACGGCTGCACCTATCTCGACATGGCGATGACGCTGTCCGGCCCGAACGTGCTCCTCGGGCAGGAGGAGTTCGACCAGCACGAGCGCTGGGGCGAGCGTGGGCTCCTCGCACTCGCGGGCATCGGCGTCGAGCCGGGGCTCGCCGATGTCTTCGCCCGCTATGCCGCCGACCATCTCTTCGACGAGATCGACGAGGTCGCCGTGCGCGACGGGGCGGACCTCGTCGTCGACGGCTACGACTTCGCGCCGACTTTCTCGATCTGGACGACGATCGAGGAGTGCCTGAATCCGCCGCTGATCTGGGAGAAGGAGCGCGGCTTCTACACCACTGAGCCGTTCTCCGAGCCGGAGCTGTTCGAGTTCCCCGACGGAATCGGCGAGATCGAGTGCGTCAACGTGGAGCACGAGGAAGTGGTACTTGTGCCCCGCGAGATCGACTGCCGGCGTGTGACCTTCAAGTACGGCCTAGGCGCCGAGTTCATCGACGTTCTGCGCACGCTGCACAAGCTCGGGCTCGATTCGACCGTGCCTGTGAAGGTGCGTTCCGCCGGAGGCGGACATCGGACGCCGGTCGAGGTGGCGCCGCGGGACTTAGTCGCGGCCGCGCTGCCGGATCCCGCCACGCTTGGCGACCGGATGCGCGGCAAGACCTGCGCCGGCACGCTCGTCACCGGGAAGCGCAAGGACGGCGGTGCCGGAGCCGTCTACCTGTACCACGTCGCCGACAACGAGCAGACGATGCGAGAGTACGGGCATCAGGCGGTCGTGCTGCAGACCGCCATCAACCCGGTCGTCGCTCTCGAGCTACTCGCTGTCGGAGCGTGGCAGGGAACCGGCGTTCTCGGCCCGGAGTCGTTCGACGCCGTGCCGTTCCTCGAGCTCCTCGCCGACTACGGCGAGCCGCATGGCATCGTCGAGGGCGACCCGCGCCGAAGCTAGACCGCTTCGAGGAACGCGAGCACCCGCTCTGTCAGCAGTGTCGCAGCGTGGGGGTCGTAGGCGGGGAGCGACGAGTCGGCGAAGAGATGTTCCTCTCCCGGATAGAGGAAGAGCTCGGCCCTCTCGGTCGAGTCGACGAGCGCGTGGGCAGCCTCGAGGTCCTCGGCGAAGAACTCGTCACCTTCTTTCCCGTGCACCTGGACCGGGACGGTGTCAGGCCACTCGCCGCCGAACTCCGACGCGGGGAGGCACGAGCACATGAGCAACGCTCCCCGCGCGCCCGGCCGCGTCTGTGCGAGCTGCTGGGCAGGCATGACTCCGAAGGAGAAGCCGGCGTAGACCGCCTCGGAACCGATCTCCTCGCCGGCGGCCACGCCGCGTTCCGCCAGCGCGCCGAATCCCTCCGAGCGTGCGAACGCCATGCCGTCCTCGATCGTCCCGAATGTGCGTCCGTCGAACATGTCGGGCGTGTGCACGGTGTGCCCGGCTTGCCGCAGCCGGTCGGCGAACGCACGCACTCCGTCGGTCAGGCCCTGGACGTGGTGGTAGAGCACGACTTCGGTCATCTTCGATCCCCCCGGCAAATTGATCCGTAAAGTTGGAACATACTACAGTGCTAGTCTGTTCGCAGAGTGACAGAGCTAGACGCGGCTCCTCCCGACTACGACCTCGCCGACCGGATCGCGCTCACCACGCCGTCCCAGGTCAAGGCGCTCAGCCACGCCGTCCGCACGGCGATCCTCGGTCTTCTGCACGAGCGGGCGGCGACGGTGACCGAGCTCGCGTTCGCGCTCGAGCGACCCAAGAGCACCATCGCCCACCACGTCAAGGTGCTCGCCGACGCCGGGCTGGTTCAGGTGGTGAGGACGCGGCGCGTGCGCGCGATCGAGGAGCGGTTCTACGGCCGCACGGCGCGGATGTTCTACGTCGGGGTCGAGCGTGGCCCGGAGGGCGACGAGATGCCGCGGGACTTCAACGACTTCGAAGTCGCGGCGGGCGAGTCGGCCGCGGCGTTCCGGGATGGGAAGCTGTGGGGCTTCCTCCGGCACGCCCGGATCTCGGAAGCGCAGGCGTCGGAGTTCTGGCAGCGAATGGCGGAGCTGGTGACCGAGTTCGACCAGCTTCCGCGCTCCGGCGAGACGATGTACGGATTCGCAGTCGGCGTCTATCCCACGGACCAGCCGACCCTGCCGGAAAGCGGCGACTGAGTGTCGGTCGAGGCGATTCCGGGAAGCGGCACGGCATGGCGCGTCTGATCTACAAGCCGTTCGGTCTGATCGTCGGCGTGCTCGGCGGACTCGCAGCGCGTGCCCTCTTCAAGCGTGTGTGGAGCGCTGCAGGGCACGAAGACGAGGCCCCGAAGCCGACCGACGAGGGCAAGGGATGGCGCGAAGTGGTGCTCGCTGCCGCCGCCGAAGGCGCGGTCTTCGGCGGCGTCAAGGCGATCATCGACCGCGCGGGCGCGACCGGCTTTGCCTGGCTCACCGGTGCGTGGCCGGGCCGGCGCAGCGAGCGGTAGCCCAGCTAGGCCGGGTGTGCTTGAGACGGCAATGATGCCGCTCATGCAGATTCGCGTTGCGCGTCCCAGCCGCGACCTCGAGCAGGCGTGCGCGTTCTATCGTGACGCCGTCGGTCTCCCCGTCCTCTCCTCGTTCGCCGACCATGAGGGGTTCAGCGGGGTCATCCTCGGCGTCCCGGACGAGGCGCACCAGCTCGAGCTCGTTCGCCACGCCGAGGTCGAGCCGTCACCGACGACGGAGGATCAGCTCGTCCTCTATCTCGGTTCGGCCGCTGCGGTGGCGAATCGCGCCACGGCGATCGAGGCGGCCGGCCACGAGCCGCAGGCTCCGCCGAATCCGTATTGGACGTGCGAAGGCGCGATCGCGTTCGTCGATCCCGACGGCTACTGGCTCGTCCTCTCGCCGGACAGCTGGGAGTAGTCCCGGCCCGTACGATTGGGCCATGGTGGAACGCAAGGTCGCGACCGTCCTCTTCGCCGATCTCGTCGACTCGACGGGCCTCGTCGCGAGCGCGGATCCCGAGGTCGTGCGCCGGCGCGTCGACCGGTACTTCGACGTCGTCGCGAGCCGCATCGAGGCCTATGGAGGCACGGTCGAGAAGTTTGCGGGCGACGCTGTGATGGCGGCCTTCGGGGTGCCGATCGCACACGAGGACGACGCCGAGCGTGCCGTTCGCGCGGCGCTCGAGATCGTGCCGAAGGTCGAGGAGCTGCAGCTCTCCGTCCGCATCGGCGTCGAGTCGGGCGAGATCGTGATCGGGGACAGCGACTCGACCTTCGCGACGGGCGAGGCGGTGAACCTCGCCGCGCGGCTGCAGCAGGCGGCGCAGCCGGGGGAGATCCTGATCGGTTCCGCGGCGCGCAGGCTGGCGGCGAGCGCGGTCGAGGTCGAGGATGCGGGGCCGCTCGAGCTCAAGGGCCGCGCGGAGCCGCTTTGGACCTGGCGGGCGATCCGGGCACACGACTCGAGCCGCCTCGACGCGGCGCCGTTCGTCGGTCGCGAGCCGGAGCTGGAGCTGCTCGAGAACTCGTTCGCCCGCGCCGTCCGCGATCGACGAGCGCAGCTCCTGACCATCTTCGGCGAGCCGGGCCTCGGCAAGACCCGCCTCGTCACCGAGTTCACCGCAGGTCTCGAGCGCGCGACGACGCTCTGCGGGCGCACGCTTCCTTACGGCGAGGGCGTGACCTACTGGCCGCTCGCCTCGATGATCAAGGCGAGCGCCGGGATCAGCGACGACGATCCGGCGAGCGAGGCGTTCGAGAAGCTGCGGGCCTGTTGCGAGAGCGCGGCGGTCGCCGACCTGCTCGGCGCAGCGCTGGGCGTGCTCGGCGCCGTCGAGGGAGGAGAGCACCAGCCGGGACAGCTGAGCTGGGCCGCGCTTCGCTGGGCCGAGCAGCTTGCCGACGCGCAGCCGCTCGTCCTCGTCTTCGAGGATGTTCACTGGGCCGAGGAGCCGTTGCTCGACGTGATCGAGCATCTCGCGCGTTCCTTGCGCGACGTTCCCGTGCTGATCGTTGCGCTCGCGCGCCCCGAGTTGCTCGACGCGCGTCCCGCGTGGGGCGGCGGCATTCGCACCGCGAGCGCGATCGATCTCGCTCCGCTCGACGCGGCCGAGAGCGGGGAGCTCGCGGACGCTCTCCTCAGCCGAGGCAACGTGTCGGCGGCAGAGCGTGGGCCGCTGCTCGAGCGCGCGGAGGGGAATCCGCTCTTCCTCGAGGAGATCGTGCAGGCGCTTCGCGAGGGTTGCGGGCTCGACGGCATCCCCGAGACGTTGCAGGCGCTGATCGCCGCCAGGATCGACGGCCTCGCTGCCGGCGAGAAGCGCGTCCTGCAGAGCGCGGCCCTCGTCGGTCGCGTCTTCTGGCAGGGCGCGCTCGAGTCGCTCGCGCCGGATCTGGAGGTCGCCGAGCTTCTCGACGCGCTCTGCGGCCGGGAGTTTCTCGTCCGTGAGGAGCACTCGACGATCTCGGGAGACGTCGCCTTCCGCTTCAAGCACGGTCTGATCCGCGACGTCGCCTACACCGGAATGAGCAAGGTGCGCCGCGCACAGGAGCACCAGGCGTTTGCCGCGTGGGTCGAGCAGCGTGCCCGCGACGAGCTGGCCGAGATCCGGGCTCACCACCTCGAGCAGGCGACCGATCTGCTGACCGAGCTCGACGGTGCGGTCCCCGAGGAGCTGGCTCGATCCGCCGCGGAGGGGCTGGAGGAAGCCGGCCGGCGCGCGCTGCGCCGCGGGGCTCTGGGCGTCGCGCGCCGGACGTTGCTGCGAGCGGTCGAGCTCGACCCGAGCCCGGAGCGCCGCTACCTCGCCGCGCACGCCGCGTGGCGCCTCGCCGACGTTCCGACGGTCGGCGACGAAGCCGAGGAGGCGCTCGCCGAGGCACGTGCTGTGGGGCGACACGACGTCGAGGGCCGAGCACTCGTCCTGCTCGCAGACCTCGCCCTGCACTCGGAGGGAGACGTCGAGCGGGCGCACGACCTCGCCGACGAGGCGCTTGCGATCCTCCCGGAGGACGAGCTTGCGGGGCTCTACGACGCGCACGCGCTGATCACGATGATCTACTGGTGGCTGGGCGACGGGGAGGGCGCGACCCGCCACGCCGAGGCGATGCTCGACCTGGCACACAGGGCCGGGCGGCCCGAGCTCGAGAGCCTCGCGCGCACGCAGCTGTCCGCCATTGCAGGAGTGCGCGGTGACGCTGCCGGCGCGGTCGCATTGCTGGAGGAAGCGGAGTCTCTGGCCGAGTCGAGCGGCAGCCGCGAGGCGATGGGCTACGCGCTCGCCGTTCACGGACGCCGCTTCCAAGAAGACGAGTCGGACGAGGCAGAGCGCTATCTGCGTCAGGCTCTCGAGATCTTCGAGGAGATCGGCGCGGCCGGGCGCTACGGCTGGACGCTGTCCAACCTCGCCTCGGTCTACTGCCAGCGGGGTGAGCTAGCCCTTGCGGAGAAGACGTTCCGCGAGGCCGTGCGGCGCCTGCGCAGGACGCATGAGCAGGGCTTCCTCGTCGAGGCCGAGCGCGGCCTGGCCGAGGTCCTCGTCGAGCAGGGCAAGATCGACGAGGCCGATCGACTCGTCGCCGACGCCGAGCGCCGCGTCGGTCGCGACGATGTCTGGACGCGCGCCTCGCTGCTGCACGCGCGTGGTCTCGTCCACGCGGCGCAGGGTCGTGCCGAGGAGGCGGAGTCCGCGTTCCGTCAGGCGCTCGAGATCATCGAGCCGACGATGTACGCGATCCTGGCGCGCGAGATCCGCCGGTCGCTCGACTCGCTCGGCGCGGTCGACGACGTCGCGTCACGCTGAGCGAGCGAAGCTCACGATGAGCGCCGCAACTAAGCGGACCTCCGCGTGTCTTGATCAGAATTGGCTGCGATGGATGGGGAGTTCGTTCTCGATTCGGCCATAGTGCGGGCGTTCGTCGAGGACGCCCGGACGGCGATCGACGCCACTTCTTCGCCGGAGCAGGCATGCGAGGCTCTCAGGCCGCGGTTCGCGGAGCTGCTCGCCGACCCGGATTGGCTCCCGGCCCAGTATCAGGAAGACGCTCCCCAGAGCGGGATGGGGGGCGGCATCGGCCAGTGGCTCCTCTATCGCGCGGAGGACCAGTCACTGTCGCTCTTCTCCCTCGTCGTCCCGTCGGGCTCGGCGACACCGATCCACGACCATCTCGCCTGGGGCCTCGTCGGTCTCTACCGCGGCGAGCAGGACGAGGAGATCTACACGCGGCGAGACGGCGGGCTCGAGCTCCTAGAGCGACGCTCCCTTGTGCCGGGCGACTTCTACGTTCTGATCCCGCCGCGCGACGACATCCACCGGGTGCGCACGACGTCCGCCGAGACCTCGGTCTCGATCCACCTGTTGACCAACGACACGGGCTGCGTCTGGCGCCACTCGTTCGACCCCTCGTCGGGCGAGGAGACCCCGTTCCGCTCGGGTTATGTCAACGTGCCGTGTGAGGACGACTAGGTGAGGGGTGCGGTTGCGGGCGCTGCTGCGGCTGCGGTGTGGGCGGCGGGCGATCCGTTGCTGCGGCGGCTCGCCGATACCTCTTACTCGGACGTGAGGCTGCTCGGCCGGCTCGCCACCCGCGGGCGCGCCTGGCCGGTCGCGGGCCTTGCCATCCACATGACGAACGGCGCGATCTTCGGCGCAGCATTCGAGCGGCTCGGCCTGCGTGGCATGAAGGCCGGAGTCGTCGCGGCCGAGGTCGAGAACACGCTGCTCTGGCCGACGATGGCGATCGCCGACAGGATCCATCCGGACCGCCGCGACGGAACGTGGCCTCCGCTCGTCGGCAACGTGCGGGTCGCTGCGCAGGAGGTCGTCGGCCACGCGATCTTCGGAGCGGTGCTCGGCGCGCTCGTCCGTCGGCAGGCCGACTAGCCCGCGAACACGGTCGTTCCAGGTATGTGCCTACGATGGCCCCCGTGCCGTGCCGGAGTGAGACCGTCGGCCTCCGAACCGGCGCCGAAATGCGGCTCACCGGCGACGGGGCGGTCGCAGTGGTGTGCGTGAACGGCGGCCAGGCGGGAGAGGTCGAAGGCACCTGGAGCGCATCGCTCGAATGGCTGGTGCGCAGGCTCGCTCCGCGATTCCCGCGGTTCGTCTTCGCAGAGGTGCGCTATCGCATCAAGTCCTGGCGCCGTCTCGAGAGCTGCGTCGACGACACGCGGGCCGCGGTGGGGGAGCTGGGTGCTGACCGGACGCTGCTGCTCGGCTTCTCGATGGGCGGGGCAGTCGCGATCTCGGCGGCCGACGAGCCCTCGGTCGAACGGGTGCTCGGGCTCGCCCCGTGGATCCCAGATCGGCTCTCACTGGAACCGCTGCGCGAGAAGCGTCTGGACGTACTGCACGGATCGCTCGATCGCTGGCTTCCCGGCATCCCGGGTGTCTCGCCGGCCTCCTCGCGGCACGGATTCGAGCGCGCCCGCGCTCTCGGAGTCGCGGGGCGGTACGAGCTGATTCCGGGCGCGCTGCACGGGATCGCCCTGCGCGCGCACTGGGGGCGGCCGGTACCGCTACCTCGGGCGGGGGCGTGGGAGCGGCGCGTGGCCGCTCAGCTCGCGGAGCTCTGAAGTCGCCTCCGCTCGCGCTGCGCCGCGTCCGGCACCTTCACGTTCCAGACGAGGCCGAGCCGTTCTAGACCGCGGATCACCCACCAGGATACGTCGATCTGGCCGCGATCCAGCCCGTGCCGAGCCGAAGCGGGAAAGGCGTGGTGGTTGTTGTGCCAGCCCTCGCCGAAGACGAGCAGGGCGACCAGGCGGTTGTTCCGGGCCTCGTCGCGCGAGCGGTAGTCCTGACGCCCGAACATGTGGCAGATCGAGTTCACGCTGAAGGTCGCGTGCTGGTAGGCAAAGATGCGGATCAGGCCGCCCCAGATCAAGCCCTCGAGCCCGGCGCCGGCGCTCCCGCCGAGCCAGTAGCCGAGGAGGAACGGGAACCCGAGCGTGAGCGCCACCCAGAGCAGATAGAGGCGATCGATCGTCCTGAGCAGGCGGTCGTCGTAGAGATCCTTGCCGTACTCGCGGCCCTGCTCCATGCCGAGGTTGGAGAAGAGCCAGCCGACGTGTGCGTGGACGAAGCCGCGTAGCGCGCCGACCGCGCCGTCGCCGTCACCGACGTGGGGGGAGTGCGGGTCGCCAGGCTGATCGGAGAGGGCGTGATGCTTCCGGTGGTCGGTCACCCACTGCGTGATCGGCCCCTGCATGGTCATGCAGCCGAGGATCGCGAAGATCGCCTCGACGGGGGCGCTCGTCTCGAAGCCGCGGTGCGTGAAGTAGCGGTGGAAGCCGATCGTCGTCCCGAAGGCGCACAGGACATAGAACCCGGCGAAAAGGGCAAGGTCGAGCCAGTGGAAGGCGACACCCCGGAGCAGTCCCATCGCCGAGAGCAGTCCGAGCGGTGGAACCACAACCGCGACCAGCGTGACGACCTGGCTGATCCGGCTGGTGCGCGAGCGAACGGTCGCGATCGCGGATGAGGTTAAGGTTTCGTCCAAGTTTTGTATAAACTAGCAGGCGATGCGGATTGCGGTTGTCGGCAGCGGTATCTCCGGCCTGGGTGCGGCCTACGCACTCTCGCGCGTCCACGACGTGCACGTCTTCGAGAGGGAGTCTCGCGCAGGCGGGCACTCGAACACGGTCGTGCACGACGGGCTGGCGCTGGACACGGGCTTCCTCGTCCACAACGAGCCTAACTATCCGCTGCTGACGCGGCTCTTCCGTGAGCTCGGCGTTGCGACGCACGAGTCGGAGATGTCGTTCTCCGTCAGTTGCAGCAGCTGCGGCCTCGAGTACTCCGGCCGGCGCCCCTTTGCCCAACCGGCGAACGCGGCGCGCCCGGCGTTCCTCGCCTTGCTGTGGGAGATAGGTCGCTGGCTGCGGACCGCGCGCGCCGAGGACGAGTGGCAGTCGCTCGCCGAGTACCTCGACGCCCACGGCTACTCGCGGCGCTTCCGCCGCCACTTCCTCGTGCCGTTGACCTCCGCGCTGTGGTCGACCGCCCCCGGAAGGGCGCTGGAGTTTCCGGCGTCGTACGCGATCCGCTTCTTCGCGAACCATGGCATGCTCGGCTTCGGCCGCTTCCGCTGGCGCACCGTCACCGGCGGTAGCCGCACGTACGTCGATGCGATCGCCGCGAGGCTCGGCGACCGCCTTCGGCTCGGAGCGGGCGTGCGCTCAATCCGCCGCTCGGAGAATCTCGTCGAGCTGCGTGTAGGCGACGCCATCGAGCGCTTCGACCGGGTCGTCCTGGCGACGCACGCCGACCAGGCCCTGGCGCTGCTCGAGAATCCCACGCCGGACGAAGTGCGGGTGCTCGGCTGGTTCGCGTACACCACGAACGAGGCCGTCCTCCACACCGACTCGAGCCTGCTGCCGCGCGCGCCCGCAGCGCGCGCTTCGTGGAACTACCGCCTCGGCGACGATGGCCGCCCGACGATCACGTACCACCTCAACCGGCTTCAGGCACTCGAGGCCGACCGTGATTACTGCGTGACGCTGAACGAGACCGTTCCGGACGAGCATGTTCTCCAGCGGTTCACGTACGAGCATCCGCTCTACACGGTCGAGACATTGCGGGCTCAGACGGTGCTGTCGCGACTCGCCGGCGGCAGGACGCACTTCGCCGGCGCCTACTTCGGCAACGGTTTTCACGAGGACGGCCTCGCCAGCGGCCTCGCGGTCGCCCGAGCGCTTGGAGCCGAGTGGTGAGGTCGGCCGTCTACACCGGCACGCTGCTGCACGCGCGGCGCTCGCCGGCCCGGCACGTCTTCCGGTATCCCGTCTCGTACTGGCTGTTCGACCTCGACGAGTTGTCCGCGCTCGAACGACGGCTGCGCCTCTTCTCGGTCGAGCGGCGCAACGTCGTGTCGTTGCGCGGCGGTGACCACTTCGACGGCGCGCTGCCGCTGAAACAGGCCGTGCTCGACCTGGTCGACGACCCCTCGGTGGAGCGCGTGCTCATGCTCGCGCAGCCGCGTGTGCTCGGCTACGTCTTCAATCCGGTCAGCTTCTACTGGTGCTACCGCGGTGACGGCTCGCTCGCCTGCATGGTCGCGGAGCTGAACAACACGTTCGGCGAGCGCCTGCCGGAAGTGCTGCACGGGCCGGAGCTCCGCTACGAGCACCGGAAGCACCTGCACGTCTCGCCGTTCTTCGGCCTGGATCAGAGCTACGAGTACGCGTTCTCGCAGCCGGGAGACGAGGTGTGGGCGCGCATCCATGTCCGTGACGACGACGGCACGCGGCCGCTGACCGCCGTCCTGCACGGCCGCCGCCGCGAGCTGACGAACCGGTCGCTCGCAGGGCTGCTGCTCCGCTACCCGCTACAGCCGCTGCAGGTGACGGCGCTGATCCACTTCGAGGCGCTCCGGCTCTGGCGCAAGCGGGTGCCGTTTCACCGCAAGCCGCCGTTCGTGCCGGGCAAGGGGAGTGTGAGGGTGTGAGCGTCCGCGCCGAACCCACGCCTCTCAGGAGTCGCACACTCGAGCGCTGGTCCGCCGCCGTGCTCGAGCGGGCTCTGGCCAGCCTCGAGGGAGGCACGCTCGAGATCGAGCTCCCCGGGGGCGCGAGGCGCCGCTTCGGTGCGGGCCCACCGGTTCGGCTCGCGATCCACGACGCCGCCTTCTTCCGGCGCCTGGCCACGCGCGGCAAGCTCGGCCTCGGCGAGTCGTACACCGCAGATGAGTGGGATGCCGACGACCTCGTGGCGTTCTTCGAGTTCCTGCTCCGCAACGCCGACGGTGTCGCCGCGCGACACGCCGGCATCCGGCGCCTGCTGGAGGTCCGGCCGCGCTTGCACCGGCGCAACGGATTCGGCCGCTCGCGCCGCAACATCGCCTATCACTACGACCTCGGCAATGAGCTCTTCGCGCTGATGCTGGACGAGACGATGACCTACTCCTGTGCCGTCTTCCGGCGTCCGGACCTGACGCTCGCCGAGGCGCAGTGCGCGAAATACGAGCGGCTCTGCGGCCTGCTGGCGATCGAACCCGAGGATCACGTGCTCGAGATCGGCTGCGGCTGGGGTGGGTTCGCGAAGTACGCGGCCGAGCGTCACGGCTGTCGCGTCACCGGCATCACGATCTCGCGCGAGCAGGCGGCGCTCGCGCGCGAGCGGACGCGCGGACTGCCGGTGGAGATCCTCGAACGCGACTACCGGGCGGTCCAGGGTCGATTCACGAAGGTCGTCTCGATCGAGATGATCGAGGCGATCGGTGCCGACCAGTTCGGAACCTTCTTCGCGACGATCGACCGCGTGCTCGCACAGGGCGGTCGCGCGGCCGTGCAGACGATTCTCGTCCCCGAGCAGCGTTGGGATCGTTACCGCCGCACGCACGACTGGATCGAGCGCTACGTCTTCCCGGGTTGTCTGATCCCATCGCTCGAGGCGCTGACTCGCGCTGCTGCCCGGGAGTCGCGGCTCGGCATCTACCACGTCGACGAGATCGGCGAGCACTACGCCGAGACGCTGCGGCGCTGGCGTGCGAGCTTCCACGAGCGGATCGACGAGGTGCGTCGGCTCGGTTACGACCACCGTTTCGAACGGACCTGGGACTTCTACCTCGCCTTCTGCGAAGCGGCGTTCCGCACACGCGCGCTCCGCGACGCGCAGCTCCTGCTCGCCCGCCCGGGGAACGAGGCGTGAGCGTCTACCGCTTTCTCGACCGGATCCACTTCCGCGACGCGCTGCGCCGCCTCTACCGGATCGAGGTCGTGGGAGCGGAGCGGATCCCTGCCGACGGCGGCGCGATCATCGTCGCGAACCACGAGTCGATCTGGGACCCGTTCGTGCTCGGCGTCATAACGCAGCGCGAGATCCACTACATGGCGAAGGCGGAGCTCTTCAGCTGGCGACCTCTCGCCGCCGTGCTTCGCTCGCTGAACGCGTTCCCGGTGGAGCGGGGGAGCGGCGACCACACGGCGATCTCGGAGGCGGCAGCCCTGCTGGCAGAGCAGAAGCTGCTGGGGATCTTCCCGCAGGGCACTTCGAAGCCGGAGCGGCAGAACGGCTGGCATCGCGGCGCCGCACGGCTCGCACTTGTCACCGGTGCGCCGGTGATCCCGGTGCGCCTGCGCGGCACGCGGCCGCTTCCGCGCAGAACGCGCGTCCAGATCGAGATCGGCGAGCCGATCCAGGTGTCGATAGGCCGCCCAACGGTGGCGGCCGCGAAATCGCTCACGACCGAGCTCGAGCAGGCGGTGACTGCGTGACGAGCCTCGCACTTGTCGACCGCGTGATCGAGACCGGCCGCGTTCCGGACCCGCTCCTGCGCGCGGGGATCCGTGCGGTCTGCGCGACCCGGCTCCGCCGCGAGCGTCGCCGCGCCCCGGTCTTCAAGGAGGCGTTCGTCGAGGAGCTGGACCGCTCGCCGATCGCCGAGCAGGTCGACAAGCCGAACGAGCAGCACTACGAGGTTCCGGCGGAGTTCTTTCGGCGCGTGCTCGGCCCGCGGCTCAAGTACAGCGCCTGCCTCTGGGGCGACGGCGTGGAGACGATCGCGCAGGCCGAGGACGCGATGCTCTCGCTCACGTGCAAGCGCGCGCAAGTCGAGGACGGGATGACGCTGCTCGACCTCGGCTGCGGCTGGGGATCCCTGACCGGCTGGCTCTCGGAGCACTACCCGGCCTCGAGGATCGTCGCGGTCTCCAATTCGCGCACCCAGCGCGAGTGGATCGAGTCGCTGCGGCTGCCGAACGTCCGCGTCGTCACCGCCGATGTCAACGCGCTCGAGCTCGACGAGCGCTTCGACCGGATCCTGTCGGTCGAGATGCTCGAGCACATGCGCAACTACGGCGCGCTGTTCGCACGGATCGCGTCGTGGCTCGAGCCGGACGGGCGTTTCTTCTGCCACGTCTTCTCTCACGACCGTTTCGCCTACCCCTACGACGACGGCTGGATGGCGCGTCGTTTCTTCACGGGCGGGACGATGCCGTCCGACGACCTTCTGCCGCGCTTCGACCGCGACCTCACACTCGACGAGCACTGGCGGCTCTCCGGCCTCCACTACGCACGCACCGCCGAAGCGTGGCTAGAGCGGCTGGACGCCAACCGGCACGCCGTGGAGAGGGTCGTGGGCCGCCGTTGGGCCGCCAACTGGCGAGTCTTCTTCCTCGCCTGCGCCGAGCTCTGGGGTTACCGGGGCGGGACGGAGTGGCTCGTCTCGCACTACCGGTTCGCGAAACGCGCCGGCGTCGTCTAGCTCCGGGGCGGGAGCGGCACGAGGATGCTCGTCCGCCGCTTGTAATCGCGGTAGGCGGCATCGCTCCCGTACCTCTCGTCTGCGCTGCGCTCGAGCGGCGGGATCCCGCTGCCGAACAGCAATAGGAACGTGATGAACAACGGTCCCGCGACGACCACGAACGCGGCACCGTGGAGAACCGGGACGGCGTAGACGAAGAGTCCCCACCAGACGAGCATCTCGCCGAAATAGTTCGGATGGCGGGAGTAGCGCCAGAGACCGGTCGAGACGAAGCGGCCGCGGTTCTCCTCCTTCGCCTTGAAGGCAGCCTTCTGGCTGTCGGCGACCGCCTCGACGAGGAGTCCGACGAGCCAGACCGTCGCGCCGGCGATGCTCCAGGCCCCGAGGCGGGGCGGTCTGTCGCGATCAAGGAGGTAGGACACCGGCAGCATCACGACCGCGACGGTGATGGCCTGCAGGAGCCAGAAGCGCGCGAAGCGCAGCGGTTCGTCCCTGATCCCGTCGAAGCGGTGGTCGACCTTGATCCGCAGGATCCGGCGGAACAGGTAGCCGCCCAACCGAAACGCCCACACGAGCACGAGCAACGAGGCGACGAGCTGCACCGGCTCGGCCGCCCCGGTAAGCGGGAGCACGATCGCGAGCAGGACGAAGGTGAGGCTGTACGAGAGATCGGTGACGACGTCCGTCTTGCGGGCTGCGGCCACCGCGAAGAACACGGCGTTGACCGCGAACGCCACGGCAAAGGAGACAAAGATCGCCGTCATTCCGCCTGCGCGATGCCGTCGAGCATGCCTCGAAAGACGAGCTTGTGCAACGGCAGCAGCGAGTACCAGTAGATCAGGCCGGCCAGGCCGACAGGGTCGAAGAGCGCGGTCTGCCGGATTTCCGATCCCTGTTCGTCGCCGTTCACCTCGAACTGGAGCCACGCCCGTCCCGGCATGCGCATCTCGGCTCTCAGGCGCAGTAGATGATCTTGCTCGTACGCCTCGACGCGCCAGAAGTCGAGTGTCGAGCCGACGGCCGGTGTATCCGGGTCCCGCCGACCGCGGCGCAGGCCGACACCTCCCACCAGCAGGTCGAGAAAGCCACGCAGCCTCCACAGCCGATTCCCGTAATACCAGCCGTTCTTTCCGCCGATGCGACGGATCGGCGCGAAGGCGCGCGCCGGCGGCACTGTGACCTGGCGAACGCGGGTGTCGACCAGCCGTCCGCGTGTCTGCTTATCCGGTGAGTGTGGGGCGCGCTCGCCGACGCTGAGGGCGTCCGACCACCGCGTCGCCGCAAGCTCCAGATCCTCGTTCAGAAGAGCTCGCGCGATCGCTTCGCGATAGCCACGCGGCCGAATGGGGAAGCGCTCGAGCGCGCTCGAGTCGTGCACCACCGTCTCGTGCGGCAGGCTCGCGATCAGCTTGCGGCCGATGCGCGCGTTGAGCGGCGTGACGAGCCCCAACCACAGACTCGAGAGACGCGGCGTCAGCACCGGCACCCGCACAAACACCCGTCGCAGATCGCGTTGGCGGGCGTACTCCCGCATCAGCTCGCCGTATGTCACCGCGTCCGGGCCGCCGATCTCGAAGATCTCGCTTCCTCTTGCCTCGAGGTCGAGCGCGGCAACGAGATAGTCGATCAGATCCTCGATCGCGATCGGCTGCGCGCGGGTCTCGACCCAGCGCGGCGTGATCATCACGGGCAGCCGCTCAGCGAGCGAGCGGACCAGCTCGAACGAGAGGCTGCCGGACCCGATCACGATCGAGGCGCGAAACTCGATCGTCTCGACCCCGGTGGAGGCGAGCAGATTCCCGACCTCTTGCCTGCTCGCGAGGTGTGCGGAGAGGTCGGGGCCGTCGCCGAGGCCGCCGAGGTAGACGATCCGCCGCACGCCGGCCTCGCGTGCCGCTTCGGCGAAGATCGTCGCCGCGTCCCGGTCGAGCCGCTCGAATCCACCCGCGGAGCCCATGGCGTGGATCAGGTAGTAGGCGGTGTCGACACCTTCGAGCGCGCGTAGCACCGCTTCGGGATCGAGCGCATCTCCGGCGACGACCTCGAGGCCGTCGCGCGCCGCGATCGCCTTTGGTCGCCGCGCGAGGCAGCGAACGTCCACTGGGCGCTCGAGCAGGGCGTTCAGGAGACGGCCGCCGACGTAGCCCGTCGCGCCGGTGACCAGGACAAGCCGCTGAGTCGTCATCACCTCAGGCGGCGCTGCGCCACGACGCCGGCCGCGTCCACCAGGTTGCCGTCCAGCCGGTCCACCCGAAGGCGAACGGCTAGGTCCTCGGACGCGCCGTTGCCGGAAATGACGAGCGGGGCTGACCGGCCGAGCTTTCGCAGCGCGGCGCTCTGGGCCTCGAGCAGGGCGCTATCCATGCTGGCGACCACGACAAGCTGCGGGTTCGTCTTCGAGACAGCCTTACCGAGGGTGGCGAGGGGCGTGTCCGCGCCGAGGAAGAGGATTCGCCAGCCGTGCGAGCGGAGCACGAGGCCGAAGGCGATCAGGCCGATGTCATGGCGCTCGCTGGGCGCGCAGGCGAGAACCGCCAACGGCCCGCCGCCGCGGCCCCACAGGCGGGCGAGGGCCAGCAACCGCTCGCGGATGAGGTTGCTGGCGAAGTGCTCCTGCCCGACCTCGAGCGTTCCACGCTCCCACTCAGTGCCGATCTCGCGCAGCACCGGGAGGATCAATTCCTGCAGGACGGTTTCGAGCGAGAACCCGGCGAATGCCTCGTCGAGAACCGCGTGCATCGCCGCTTCGTCGTACGCGTGGGCTGCGGCGACGAGACGCGCGAGCGCGTCATCCAGCGCGCCTTCGGCTGAACGTGCCTGTGCCAGGGCGCGGCGGGCTGCCTCGGCGGCGGAGAGGCCCTCGTCGAGGGCGCGCTTCATGCGTTCGACCCGTCTGGCGTCGTCGTCCGTGTAGAGGCGAAAGCCTCCGTCGGTTCGGATCGGCTGGAGCAGGCCGTAGCGGCGCTCCCAGGCACGGAGAAGCTCCGGGCTGACACCGACTTGGCGGGCGAACTCGCCGATTCGCAGCGCTCCTGTATGGACACTCATGTCATCACTCTACACAGATTGGACAGATATTTGACAAGCGGGCGTCCGAGTTGTACAGTGATGTCCAATGTTAGTAGAGAGTTCGTACAGAGGAGGAGCATGAGCAAGGCAACGGCGGTGACGGCGCAGTACGAGACGCTCGGTCGCGGGCTGACCCTGCTCGGCGCGTTCGTGTCGTTCGTCCTCTCGGTGAGCCTCTGGTTCACCGGTAACCACGACCAGGGCATCTTCGTCGGCCTCTGGGTGCCGTCGATTCTCGCCCTCAGCGGCCTCACCGCGAGAGCCGCACGATGAGTACCGGCTGGCTGTTCGGGATCGGCACTCTCGTGACGATCCTCGTCGCGATCGGCCTCGCACTTCCCATCTACGGCGCCATTCTCGACGGGCGCTACCAGGCGGAGCGCGACGCCGCCGACGTCCTCGACCTACCCACCAGGCAGTCCGGCCACCGTCCGGCTGCGTAACGAAAGGAGTTAGAAATGACCGTTAAGCGAATATCGATCATCGCGGTGCTCTCGCTCGCGCTTGCCATCGGAGTCGCCACCGCCACCGCCGGCCGGGCGACACCCGCC
>DASSLB010000324.1:0-9655 GCA_035689945.1 Gaiellaceae bacterium
GCCCAGCCCAGAGTTGCGATCCTTGGATCGTGGTACCCGACGCCTGGAGGGATCAGCCTGATGGCCGCAGCGGCCCGTCGGGGTGAGGTGTCGTCAGCGGGTCGGCGTGACGACTGACGATCTTCCATTCGCCGCTCTCCAAACGGAACGTGGTCGTGACACGCAGATCAAACGGCGCCAGTTCGTTGCGAGCGCCCACCTTGGTCTCCCAATGCTCCTGTTCGAACAGCGTGACGAGGTCGGCGCTGGAGTAGCGCGAGACCTCTTCAAATCGGACACGCTCGCCCTCACGGAAGTTTGAAGATGCAAGATCGAGCGCCTCCGAGACGGCCGTCCAACCGCGCGAGGCGCCACCAAACGGATTCGCCAGCAACACATCCTCACCCCGCGCGTAAAGCGCCTTGATCGGCGCCGGATCGCCAAGTGCAAACGCATCGCACGCCGAGTGGTACTGCTCGATGACCTCCTCTACGTCCATGATCCGCACCCACCGTGTCACGTACCGGACTGTGCTCCCGAAACCGGATCCTATTCGAGCCGCTCAGGGGTCATTCCGGAACGCTGGCTCAGCCGAGTGTCCGCTAGCCCGGATAATCGGACAGCCGCGTTCGTCGGCCGGTCGTCGTGCGCCGCACGGACGAGCGTTGTATAGACGGCCTCAGCGACCTTGCGTCCGCTCGAGTTCGCGATCGATCTCGGTTTCGGTGATCGGAGTATTCAGACTCGCGGGCCATCTCCCATAGGCACGCCAGCCGTCGAGGGCGAGGAAGAATCCCCAGACAAGCGAAACCCAGGCGGGCCACGGGATGCTGCCGTTGGTTGAGCGGTCGGTAATCAGCCAGATCAGCCACAGCAGACCGTTCACAGCGACGAAGGCGGCCGAGTCTTGGGCGAACTTCCGCTTTCGCTTGAGACTCGCGATCGCATGTTCGCGCGTCTCATCAACGCCCGCGGCGCTCGTTCCGAGTTGTGACGGCTCCTCGTGTTCGGGTGGGGCTACAACAGCCACAAAGCACCTCCGAATCGACTTCAGCACCCGCCAGCATCGTTAGCCGGAGCCGCTTTGACAGCAGGGCCTGCCCCGATTCCGACTTCCACGAACTACCGACGACCGCACTCATCGCCGTCGTTCCAGGACCGCGTCGGGGGGGTCGGCACTTGGATCCGACGCCGCGGAGTCAGCGGAGCCGGAGGCTAATGATCAGGCCTCGGGACTTTCTTGATCGATCGGTATAGGAGCCGATGATCGTGCAGCGGTTAGTGGAGGGGCAGGAGATCGAGTCGAGCCCGCCGTGTTGCTGGGATGCCTTTGCGGCATTCTTGGGAAGCGATGCTTTGACTGCGCGTTGCCACTTGCCGCGGCGCTCGACGTCGATCAGTCCGTTCGTCTTGCCGTGGCTGGCGTAGAAGCCGATTGCCACGCAGTTCCCACGTGAAGGGCAGGTGACCTGATTCAGGAATACGCCGCCCGGTGCCTTCGTGTTCCTGGGTAGGGCGAGCCCGGAGGCACTCCATTTGCCGCGTCGCTCGGTCAGGAGCCAGCCGTGGGGGGTGTAAGGCGAGCCGGGCTTCACGTAAGAGCCGATTGCGGCGCAGTCGTCTGCGGCAGCACACGAGACCGGGCCGAGAGGGTCGACCCACGAATTTGGCGCGCTGGGCGCAGCCCCTCCTTTGGGCAGCGGTGCCTGGATCCCTGGCAACCAGACGCCGTTCCGCTCCCTCAAGATCAGGCCGCCCTCCGCTTCGCCGCTGATTGCGTAGCCGCCGACTGCAGTGCAATTTCCCGCCGCAGGGCACGACAAGCCCGTGATCCCGAGGAATGGAGAGGTACCGCTCTTAGATGGGTCGCCCATGACAGTTGCGTTGCGGGGAAGCTGCACCCTGAGGCCGGGTCCCCACTTTCCCGCCCGCTCGGTCGCGATCCAGCCTTCGGATTCGTTCAGGAAGCCCCCCGGCACGGAGCGGCCGACGGAAACGAAGTAGGTGCCAGCGATCGCGCAGTTACCGGCCGAGTGGCAAGAGACGGCAGAGGCGACGCCACCCGGGCCATCCCCATTTGCATCGGGTGCCGTCGCCGCGTCCGGTGGAAGCTGCGCGTCGAATCCGGCACCCCACGTTCCGTCTTCTCGCTCGACCAGCAGGGCGTGGCTCTCAATCTCGCCTGGTTTGAAGACCTGGTACCAACCGACAGCGGTGCAATCTCCCGCCGAACCGCACGAGATGGCTGGCAACACGGGCGCGGACGGGCTCGGGTTGCCGGGGGGAAGCTGTACCGCGGACGCCCTCCAGCTTCGTCCGGCCCGAGTCACGACCGCGTCGGGCTCGCCGGAGATCCATCCCGTCGCGGCACACGAGCTTACGGAAGGGCAGTCGAGCGCACGAACGCCGACCCCGGCCAGAGTCACCTCGTGCGTCCACTTGCCGCGAAGCTCGCGGAGCACCAGCAGGTTTGCCGTGCCGAACGTCGCGACGCACCCCGACACCGAGGGGCAGGCCACCTGTGGACGGGCGTCTCCTGCCACACCCTGCGGCAACGACACCTCGATCGCATGTTGCGACACCTGCACCGGCTGCGCCTGCACCCGCGCGCCTGAGGCGTCCGCCACCGCGACCAGCAACATAGCCGTCCCAATCGCCATGAGACGCGCGATCGAAGCGTATGCCGGAGCTCTCGACACCTTGTGATGCCCAGTCGCGGTTTGCCGCTATCCATAGTCTCCACCCGCAGCGGCTACGCCATCGGCGAAAATCCTGATTCCAACGACTGGAGAAGGCCGAGCCGAGGCAAACCGGCCTCGGTGATCTGCGCGTAGTCAGCAGAGTGATGATCGCAAGGCGTGTCGTCGGAGCCGTGCTCGTCCTGACCGGCGTCGTCTGGATCGGCCAGGGAACCAGGCTCATCCAGGGCTCGTCGATGACCGGCAGTACGTTCTGGGCGGTTGTCGGTGCGGTCTGCTTCGTCGCCGGTCTCGGGCTGCTCGGGTGGCCGTGGCGGCAGTCGCACACCGGCCCGTAGTTCGCGCCGGCGGCTAGTGCCCGCAGGAGTACCGTTGCCAGGGTGAGAACGCTCACCCGGGTCGCGGCATCTGCGGGGGCGCTCGCGCTCGTGACGGGTGCGATCGAGCTGCTCAAGGGCCATGTGCCCGTGCTCAGCCTGGCGGTGCTCTACCTGCTCGCGATCATCCCGGTCGCGGTCGCGTGGGGAATCGTCTTGGCGGTCGGCGTGGCGATCGGGAGCATGCTTGCGTTCAACTTCTTCTTCGTCCTGCCGCTCTACACGTTCACGATCGCGGATACCAAGAACTGGTTTGCGCTCCTCGTCTTCGTCGTCACCGCCGTCGTCGTGAGCGAGCTCGCGAGTCGGTCGCGCCGCCGCGCCGAGGAAGCCGAGGCCGCGTTCCGTGCGCTGCGCGACCTGACCGAGGAGCGCGAACGGCTCGCCGAAGGAGTGCTCGAGGCCGAGGCTTTGCGGCGCAGCGATGCGCTGAAGACGGCGCTCCTGCGCGCTGTGTCCCACGACCTCCGCTCGCCGCTCACCGCGATCCTCGCCTCGGCCGACGCGCTCGCGAGCCCCGGATTGGCCCTGGAGCCGGAGGACAGGCTCGGACTCGCCGAGACGATCCAGGGCGAGGCGACCCGTCTCGACCGCCTCGTCGAGCAGCTGCTCGACCTTTCGCGCCTCGAGGCGGGGTCGGCCGAGCCCCATCGCGCGCTCTGGCACGTGGACGAGCTCGTCGGCCAGGCGCTTGCCGGTCTGGGTCCGGAAGCCAGCCGCGTCCGGCTCGAGATCGGCTCCGACACTCCGCCGGTCGAGGTCGACGCGGCCCAGGTCGAGCGCGTGCTGGCAAACCTCCTCGACAACGCGCTCAAGTACTCCCCGCCCGGCTCGTTCGTGCTCCTTCGGGCCGAGCCGGGCGCGACCGAGCTCCGCATCCATGTCATCGACTCGGGCGCGGGGTTGCCGGACGCGGAGCGGGACGCGCTGTTCCAGCCGTTCCGTCGCGGAGCCGCCGGGCACGGCTCCGGCCTCGGGCTCGCGATTGCCCGGGGGTTCGCCGAGGCGAACAGCGGGCGCCTCTGGGCCCAGGACGATCCTGGCGGCGGACACCTCGTACTCTCGCTGCCGCTAGCCGAGCGCCGGGCGGTGGTTCCGGCGTGAGCGCTCGCGTCCTCGTCGTCGACGACGAGCCGCAGATCCTGCGCGCTCTCCGCACGAGCCTGCACGGCGCGGGCTACGACGTGGAGACGGCCGAGACGGCCGAGGGCGCCCTGGCCGCGCTCGCCGCGAATCCGCCCGACGCGGTCGTGCTCGACCTCGTCCTGCCGGACGGGAGCGGCACGGCGGTTTGCCGCGAGCTTCGCACGTGGAGCAGCGCGCCGGTGATCGTCCTCTCGGTCGTCGGCGACGAGGCGGAGAAGGTCGCAGCACTCGACGCGGGCGCCGACGACTACGTGACGAAGCCGTTCGGGATCGACGAGCTGCTCGCCAGGCTCCGCGCCGCGCTGCGTCGTGCCAATGCTCCCGCCGAGCCGGTGGTGGAGATCGGCGAGCTACGGATCGACCTCGACAAGCGAGCGGTCTCGGTCGGCGGCGAGCCCGTCCAGCTGACTCCACACGAGTTCGCGCTTCTCCGGGTCCTCGCCAGGAACCCCGGGAAGCTGCTCACGCACACCATGCTGCTGCGCGAGGTGTGGGGGAAGGGCTACGGGGACGAGTCGCACTACCTCCACGTCTACGTCTCGCAGCTCCGGCGCAAGCTGGAGCCGGATCCGGCGCGGCCGCGCTTCATCCTCACGGAGCCCGGCGCCGGTTACCGGCTCGCCGCGCCGTCTTGAGAACTTCCTGAGGCCCGACTAGGAAATCCTGACGTGCGGCTGAGCCGCGCGGACCTACCGTGAGACCGTGAGCGTGGTCACTCGCACCGAAGAGCATGCCCTCGAGCCGAAGCGCCTGCGGCGCGTCCTCGTTGGCCGGCCGATGCAGACCGGCCAGATCCACGAAACGCTGCTGCCGAAGTGGCTCGCGCTCCCGATCTTCGCCTCCGACCCGCTCTCCTCGGTCGCGTACGCCACGGAATCGGCGCTCGTCGTGCTCCTCGCCGTCTCGGCGACCTCCGCGCACCTCGTCTTCCCGATCTCGATCGGGATCGCCTGCCTGCTCGGGATCGTCGTCCTCTCGTACCGGCAGACGGTCCGCGTGTACGAGACGAGCGGAGGGGCGTACGTCGTCGCCCGCGAGAACCTCGGCACGGCACCCAGCCTCGTCGCGGCCGCGGCGCTCCTTACGGACTACGTGCTCACCGTGGCCGTCTCGATCTCCGCCGGGATCTACGCGATCACGTCGTTCACGCCTTCGCTCAGCTCGCACAAGGTCTCGCTCTCGCTCGCCTGTCTCGCGGTGATCGTGCTCGCGAACCTGCGCGGCGTGCGCGAGTCGGGACTGCTCTTCGCCCTCCCGACGTACACGTTCGTCGCGTCCATCCTGACGCTCGTCGCCGTGGGGCTTGTCCAGGTCGTGATGGGAGACGTGCATCGGGCGACGGTGCCGCACGCGCTGCCGGTCGGCGCCGGGACGATCGGCGTCTTCGTGCTCCTCCGCGCCTTCTCCTCGGGCTCGACCGCGCTGACGGGGGTCGAAGCGATCGCGAACGGGGTCAACGCCTTCAGGCACCCGCAAGGGAAGAACGCAGCGAAGACGCTTGCAGTGCTCGGAGCGCTGGCGATCGCGATGTTCCTCGGCGTCTCATATCTCGCCGTGCACGTGCATGCGATGCCGAGTTCGACGGACTCGGTCGTCTCGCAGGTCGCGCGCGCCGTCTTCCGGCCGGGCTCCTTCAGCGGCTTCATGTACTACGCGGTGCAGGGGACGACCCTGCTCGTGCTCGTGCTCGCGGCCAACACCTCGTTCCAGGGCTTCCCGCGGCTTTCGGCGCTGCTCGCGCGGGATCGCTTCGCACCACGCCAGTTCTCGAACCTCGGCGACCGGCTCGTCTTCTCGAACGGGATGCTCGTGCTCGCCTCCGCCGCGGCCGGCCTGCTCGTCATCTACAAGGCGAACACCAACAGCCTGATCCATCTCTACGTGATCGGGGTCTTCACCGCCTTCACGCTCTCGCAGGCCGGGATGGTGCGCTACTGGCTGCGCACGCGGACGCAGGGCTGGAGACACCGAGCGCTCGTGAACAGCGTCGGAGCGGCGGCTACCGGCCTCGTCACGGTGATCGTCGTCTGGACGAAGTTCGCCGAGGGCGCCTGGCTGGTCACCGTCGCGATCCCGGTCCTCGTGTTCGTGATGCTCGGCGTAAGGCGCCACTACGCGCGCGTCGGGCGGCGGCTAAGCGCCGGCGCTGCGGCTGTCGCGGCTGTGCCCGCCGCCCGGAACCGGACGCTCCTGGTCGTTGAGGAGCTCGACGAGGCTGCGGAGCGTGCCCTCGCCTTCACGCAGGCGATCGCCCCCGACGGGTTCCGCGCGATCCACGTTCCGCGCCACGGCTCCGATCCCGGGATCGGCCCGCGCTGGTTCCACTTCTCCGGCGGCGAGCCGCTCCTCGAAACGCTTGACCCGCACGGCGGCTCCGTCGACGCCGTCCTCGAGCAGGTCTGGCGTCTCCCGCGCGGCGAGTCCGACTTCGTCACCGTCGTCATTCCCGAGCAGTTCCGCCGCCGCGCGCTCTCCGAGGAGGTGCGGCACCCGTTCGAATTCGCGCTCAAGCTGCGGCTTCTGACCGAGCCTGGCGTCGTGGTCGCGGACGTGCCGACGTTGGACGAGAGCCCCGACGGCCGGGCCCTCGCGATGCGGATCTTCGTCTCCGGTGCGAATGCGGCCTCGATGCGTGCTCTGAACTGGGCCGAATCCGTCGGTCTTCCCGACACGCTCGCCGTCAACTTCGCCTTCGACGAGGTCGAGGCGGCGGCTATGCGACGGAAGTGGAAGGCCCAGAACGCGCGCGTACCGTTGGAGGTGCTCGCCGCTCCGTACCGCGACATCGGCGATCCTCTCCTCGCCTACCTCCGCGAGCTGACCGCCGACGGCTCAGACGTCCTCGTCGTGCTCCCGGAGCTCATCCTCCGCGGCTGGGCGCGGCTTCTCCACAACCAGCGCGCCCTCTACGTGAAGCGGCTTCTCCTCGTCGAGCCGCACGTGATCCTCGCCTCCGTCCCGTACCACCTCATTCGATGAAGGGGCTGCCGGACATCCGTACGCTCCGGCGCCGGGCGCAGCGCTTTGCGCGCTGGACGGGCTCGATCGCCTACCGAAGCATCGTCGTGCCGTTGCTCGACGCGGAGGAGACAGAGCACGCGCTCGACCTCGCCTGCCGGCTCGCTGCCGATCGCCGCGCCCAGGTCGTTCTGGTCGCTCCGGCCGTGCTCGAATGGGAGCTGCCGCTGAATGCGCACCTCGACGGCAAGCTCACCTGCTTGAAGGAGCGGCTCGAGTCCGCCGCCGCCGTGGCCGGCTCATACGGCGTCGGCGTGCGACGCGAGATCGTCCGCACGCGACCGGGAAGCCTGGGCGAGGACGTCGCGCGCATCGCCGCGGAGCGCCGGGCCGAGCTCGTCGTTGTCGGTGCTCCGGTCGAGTCGAGACGTGGCTTTCACCACGCGTTTCCACGGGAGGTTCTCTCCCTCGTCCGTGAAGCGCCGTGCCGCGTGATGATCGCCACCGGCCCGTTTGCCGGCACCGGCGCGAAGGCGACCGCGGCGCGCACTACAGTCCCGCCGTGGCACGACGGCGTCGCCAGGCGCACGAGCTCGAGCGCGTTCTCGGAGCGAACGCCCTCTTCGCCACCGCGTACGGCAACGTCGGCTCGTCGATCTACTACGCGCTCGGCGTAACCGCCTTCTTTGCGCTGGGGCTGACGCCCCTCGTCTTCGTCATCGCCGGCCTCTTCTTCGCGGCGACGGCGGCGACGTACGCAGAGGGGACGGTGAGCTTCCCGGAGGCCGGCGGTTCCTCGAGCTTTGCCCGCCACGCCTTCAACGAGGTCGTCTCGTTCGGGGCCGCCTGGGCGCAGATGCTCAACTACATCATCACGATCGCCATCTCGGCGTTCTTCGTGCCGCACTACCTCTCGATCTTCTGGGGCCCGCTCAAGGACAGCCCGTGGGACATCGTCGGCGGCGCCGTCGTCGTCGTGATCCTCGTGGCGCTCAACATCATCGGCATTCAGGAGTCGGCGAAGATCAACGTCGTCCTCGCCGGGATCGACTTCGGCACGCAGGTCCTGCTCGTGCTGCTCGGCTTCGCCCTCGTCTTCAGCCCGCACACGCTCACGTCGAACGTCCACTTCGGCACCGCGCCGACGTGGGGCCACTTCCTGCTCGCGATTCCGGTGGGGATGATCGCTTACACCGGGATCGAGACCGTCTCCAACCTCTCGGAGGAGGCTCGCGACCCCCTCCGGAGCATCCCGCGCTCGATCCTCATGGTCGCGATCGCGGTCTTCGCGATCTACTTCACGCTGCCGCTGATCGCGCTCTCGGCGCTGCCGGTGAAGCACGGCGTCACGCTGCTCGGTCTGGGGCCGGACAAGGGCGGCTTCGCGAACGACCCGGTGCTCGGGCTCGTCGAGCACCTCGGGATCGGCGGTGGCTTCCTGTCGGTGATCAAGATCTACGTCGGCCTGCTCGCTGCCACGATCCTCTTCATCGCGACGAACGCCGGTGTGATCGGGGCCTCGCGGATCACCTACGCGATGGCGGGCTACCGGCAACTGCCGACGATCTTCCGGCGGCTCCATCCGAAGTTCAAGACACCGTGGATCTCGCTCATCGTCTTCGCCGGCTTCATCTCGATCCTGGTCCTCCTGCCGGGCAAGACGAACTTCCTCGGCACGATGTACTCGTTCGGCGCGATGCTCTCGTTCACGATCGCCCACGCCTCGGTGATCCAGTTGCGGCGGAAGCGGGCGGGTGAGGACATCCCGTGGAAGGCGCGCCCGAATCTCCGCTGGCGCGGCGTCGACTGGCCGCTCTTCGCCGTGATCGGCGGTGTCGGCACCGGGCTCTCCTGGCTCGACGTCGTGATCCAGTACCCGAGCACTCGCTACGCAGGCCTCGGCTGGATAGCGGCCGGCTTCGTCGTCTACGTCGTCTACCGGCGCCGGATCCTGCGGGTGCCGCTCGCGGAGACCGTACGCGCCCCGGTCGAGTACGGGCTCGCCGCGGCGCTCGAGTTCCGCAGCGTCCTCGTTCCGATCGCGCCGGGGTACCCCTCCGACGAGGCGATGGACTTCGCTTGCCGGCTCGCAGCGGAACGGCGCGCGTCGATCGTCGCGTTCACGGCGATCGAGGTTCCGCTAGATCTGCCGCTCGATGCCGAACTGCCCGAGGACGTCGGGGAGGCAAACGAGCAGTTGGACGAGGCGCGTGCGATCGGCGACTCGTACGGGGTGCGCGTCATCGCCCGCATCTCGCGGACGCGAAACATCGGCCGCGCGATCGTCGACGAGGCGATCCGCCGCCACTCGGAGATCATCGTCATGGCCGGCCCCCGGCGGATGCAGCTGCAGCACGGGCGCCGCCAGATCTTCGGTGACGCGGTCGATTTCGTCCTCCGCCACGCGCCGTGTCGCGTCATGGTCGCGACCCCGCGGGAGCGCGCGGCATAGGCGGGCTCTACAAGCGGTCCGTCTTCGCGTTCGGGCTCGTCGCG
>DASSLB010000325.1:0-10172 GCA_035689945.1 Gaiellaceae bacterium
CGGGAGGAACGCTGCGGCCGTCCGGCTACGACCTCCAGCAACTCGGCGGCACGCCCTTCACAGGAGACTGGGGATCGGGGAACTACATCCTCGGCATCGGCCGAACCTCCGACCATGTCACCGACCCGCGTCGACGATCGGAATACACGAACCCGTTCGCCATATCTCAACTCTCGCCTTCCGGTTAGCCTCCCCGCCGTGAGCGTGGAGGAAGCAGCCCGCGAGGTCGCCGTCATCGGGGGGACGCTCGACCTCGGTGCCGGTCGTCGCGGAGTCGACATGGGGCCATCCGCGATCCGCTACGCGGGTCTCGACCAGCAGCTCAGGGAGAAGCTGGTCGTGCACGTCTCCGACGAGGGCAATGTCATCTCACCGGTCGTGGAGACCGCCCAGGTGGGAGACGAGCGCGCACGCTACCTCTCGCAGATCCTCGACCTCTGCGATCGACTCGCGCATCTGGTCGAGGGTGCGGTACGGCGCGGCGCGATGCCGCTCGTGCTGGGCGGCGACCACTCCGTCGCGCTCGGCTCACTGGTTGGCATGGCCCGGGCGCGGGGGCCGGGAGGCGTCGTCTGGGTCGATGCGCATGGCGACCTCAACACTCCCGAGACGTCTCCGACCGGCAACGTCCACGGCATGGTGCTCGCCGCCGCGCTCGGGCTCGCCGGCGACGCGTTTCGGCGGGACGGCTGGCAGATCCCGGCGGTGGAGCCTGGGAAGCTGGCTCTCGTCGGTATCCGGTCGCTCGACGAGGGTGAGCGGGAGCTGCTGGGGAAGATCGACGCGAAGGTGTTCACGATGAGCGAGGTCGACCGGATCGGCATCGAGCCGTGCATGAGGGAGGCGCTCGCCCACGCGTCGGGCGCGGGCTTTCTCCACGTCTCGCTCGACATGGACGCTGTCGATCCCGACTATGCCCCCGGCGTCGGCACTCCCGTACGCGGGGGTCTCTCGTACCGCGAGGCGCACCTCGCGCTCGAGACGGTGGCGGAGTATGGGCGCACCGACTCGATGGATGTCGTCGAGGTCAATCCGATCCTCGACCGCGAGAACGCGACCGGGCAACTCGCCGTCGAGCTTGTCCTCTCGGCGCTCGGCGCGCGCATTCTCTAGTGCTTCAGCTGGAGGTTCACGAGGGCGACATCGCGGCTGTCGAGGCCGACGCCGTGGCGAATGCGGCTAATGACCATCTTTGGATGGGCGCCGGCGTCGCTGGAGCCCTCAAGCGGGCGGGTGGCGAGGAGATCGAGCGCGAAGCGGTGGCGCGCGGGCCGATCCCGCTCGGCAGCGCGGTCGCGACGACTGCGGGCCGATTGCCGGCGCGCTGGGTGATCCACGGAGCAGTCATGGGACAGGATCTGCGGACCGACGCCGATCTCGTCCGGAGTACGACGCATTCCTGTCTCGAGCTCGCCGACGAGCTGGGATGCCGCTCGCTCGCGCTGCCCGCCTTTGGCACCGGTGTTGGAGGCTTTGCACTCGCCGAGTGCGCGCGGATCATGGTCGAAGAGGCGCGGAGCTTCGAGTCGCAGACGCTCGAACGGGTGATCTTCGCCGTCTTCGGCGGCGAGGCTTACGAGGCGTTCTCGTCGTCGCTTTCCTCGCCGCTGCCCGACGGCTCGTAGTAGCGGCGGCCTTCGAGCTCCTCCGGGAGATAGCTCGTCTCGAACCCTTCCGGGTTGTCGTGCGGATAGACGTAGCCCTCGCCGTGCCCGAGCCGCCGGCCGTACCACGACGCGTCGCGAAGCGCCTTTGGCGGCCGCGCGGCGCCGCGCTCTTGCACGTCTGCTGTCGCTCGATTGATGGCCAAGTAGCTCGCGTTCGACTTGGGCGCCCGCGCGAGGTAGATCGCGGCCTGCGAGAGATTGAGCCGGGCTTCGGGGAGACCGACGTGCTCCACGGCCTGCGCTGCCGCGACCGCGACGAGGAGCGCGCGCGGGTCGGCATTGCCGATGTCCTCGGAGGCGAGCACGATCATGCGTCGTGCGATGAAGCGCGCATCCTCGCCGCCCTCGAGCATCGCGGCGAGGTAGTAGACGGCGGCATCGGCGTCGCTGCCGCGCATCGACTTGATGAAGGCGGAGGTGTAGTCGTAATGCCTGTCGCCTGCCTTGTCGTAGACGAGTGGCGGCTTGCGCGCCGCGTCCTCGACATGAGCTTCCGTCACGGCGGAGCCCTCCGCCTTCGCAGTCGCGGCCGCGAGCTCCAGAACGTTGAGCGCGGTTCGCGCGTCACCTCCGGCTCGGTGTGTCAGAAGCGCGACGAGCTCCGGCTCTAGCTCGGCACCGAGCTCGGCCGCGCCGCGCCGCACGATCTCGCCGAGCTCCTCTTCGGTGAGCGGCTCGAGCTCGTACACCTGCGTGCGGGAGATGAGTGCGGAGTTGACCTCGTAGTACGGATTCTCCGTCGTGGCGCCGATCAACGTGACGAGTCCCGACTCGACACCCGGCAGCAGCGCGTCCTGTTGCGCCTTGTTGAAGCGGTGGATCTCGTCGAGGAAGAGGATCGTGCGCCGGCCCGTGGTGCCGAGCCCTTCGCGGGCCCGGGCGAGCACCTCGCGTACGTCCTTAACCGTGGCCGACACGGCCGACAGCTCTTCGAAGGCCGAGCCGGTGGAGGCGGCGATGACGCGTGCCAGCGTCGTCTTGCCGGTACCGGGAGGGCCGTAGAGGATGGACGAATGGACGCGATCCTCCTCGATCGCGAGCCGCAGAGCCGAGCCCTCGCCGAGGACGTGTTCCTGGCCGACGAACTCGTCGAGGCTCGTCGGCCGAAGCCGTTGCGCAAGTGGCGCGACGTCGCCGGCACGTGCGTCGGCGGCGTCGGAGAAGAGGTCGCTCATGACGCCAGTATGCTCCGCTGCGTGCGTAGGCTCGACGGAGCACGCCCAGGAGCGAAGGTGCCGGCTTGCCCGGCGCCGTAGCGGAAAACATGACCGGGTCAGTCGCGGATGCCTGGAGTGGGGCGAGCTACGAGCGGCTTGCGGAGACCTATGCGCCGATTCACGATCGGGTCGTGGCGGCGCTCGGACTCGGGCCTGGCGACCGTGTCCTCGACGTCGCCTGCGGCACCGGGGCCGTCGCGCTCCGCGCCGCGCAGACCGGAGCGGATGTCGTCGGCATAGACATCTCGGCCGACCAGCTCGCAAAGGCCCGGGAGTCTGCCGCGGATGCCGGCCTTGAGATCCGGTTCGAGGAGGGTGACTGCCAGGAGCTTCCGTACGCCGACGCGGAGTTCGACGCCGTTGCGTCCACGTTCGGCGCCGTCTTCGCATTCGACCACGAACGAACTGCCGCCGAGCTGGCGCGCGTCTGCCGGGGAGGCGGCCGGCTTGCGCTGACGGCCTGGTCGGAGGACGACTGGTCGGACGTGAACGTGCGGGCCGGGCGCACATACCCGGAGGGAGCAAACCCGCATGATTGGGCGGAGGAAGAGCATGTTCGCGCGCTGCTCGGCGACGCGTTCGAGCTCGAGCTCGGGACGGGTGACTGGCGGATCGAGGCGGGGTCGGGCGAAGAGCTCTGGGAGCTCGCGTCGACCTCCATGCCGCCGCTCCGAGCCTGGCTCGCGGAGCAACGCCCGGAGGCGCGAGAACACGCGGAGCAGGTCTATCTCGACTACCTCGCGCCGGGAGTTCTCGAGCGAACCTACGTCCTCGTGCTCGGTACGCGCCGGTGAGCGACGCGTCTCTGCGTGCCGAGGTCACGGATCTCCTGCAGCGGCTGGTCCGCGTCGACACGACGAATCCACCCGGCAACGAAACGGCTGCCGCAGAGCTGCTGCGCGAGTACCTCGAGGGAAACGGCGTCGCGTGCGAGCTGATCGCCAAGGTGCCGGAGCGGGCGAACCTCGTCGCCCGGATCCCCGGCGGCGATGGGCCGTCCCTTCTCTTCCTCTCTCACACCGACGTCGTGCTCGCCGACTCGGACGAGTGGTCCGTGCCGCCGTTCTCGGGCGAGCTGCTGGACGGCGAGGTCTGGGGCCGCGGCGCGCTCGACATGAAGGGGCAGGTGGCGGCGAGCGCCGTGGCGATCGCCTCGCTCGCGCGCGACGGGTTCCGGCCGAGCGGCGACCTGCTGTTCGCCGCGACGGCCGACGAGGAGGTCGGCGACGACTTCGGCCTCTCCTGGCTCTGCCGCGAGCATCCCGACGCGGTTCGCTGCGATTACGCAATCAACGAGGGCGGCGGCGACAGGCTCGTCCTTGCGGACGGGACCGCGATCTACGAGGCCACGGCCGCGGAGAAGAAGACGGCGCCGTTCCGGATCCATGTGCGCGGCCGGTCGGGACACGCCTCGATGCCGGGCATCGCCGACAACGCGCTCGTCAAGGCGGCCCGGCTGATCGAGCGGCTCGCCGCGTTCCAGCCGGAGCCGCAACTCGGTCCCGAGGTCCAGGGATTCCTGCACGCCGTGCTCGGCGAGGTGCCGCCGCCGGTCGAAGCGGTGGAGCGGACGCGCGTGCTCTCGAGCGTGGCAGCCGATTTCGTGGAGGCGCTGCTCGGGCCGACCTTCTCGCCCACGATCATCTCCGCCTCACGCAAGCGCAACGTGATCCCCGCGCTCTGCGTGATCGAGGTCGATTGCCGCTTGCTTCCGGGTCAGCACCCCGAGCACGTGGAGCCGTTCGTCCGCGCGGTGCTCGGTGGAGACATCGACTACGAGCTCGAGTGGCTCGAGCCCGAAGGCGGCACCCGCTCGTCGCTCGACACACCTCTGTGGCGCGCGCTCGAGGAGTGGGTCGCGGAAACCGAGCCGGGAGCCAGGGCGGCTCCGCTCTGTGGTGCCGGGTTCACGGACAGCCACTGGCTGCGCGAGGCGTTCGGCACCGTCGCGTACGGCTTCTTCCCCGTGACGGGCGACCTGCCGCCGGAGATGGCGGCGCTCCTCGTCCATTCAGCCGACGAGCGCGTGCCGGTCTCCGACCTCGAGCTCGGCGTCGACTGGCTCCGTCACGCAGCGCACTCCGTGCTCGGGTAGGGCGACTACCCTTCGGCGTGATGGCCAAGAAGGAGAAGATCCGGCTCGGCGGCATGGCGATGCCCAACGGCGTGCTCGTGCACGGGCCGAGCTCGTGGGCGTGCGCGATCCGGCACGAGGACGGGCGAATCGAGGTCGCCTCGGCGCGGAAGCGCTTCCGGGCGTCCCGGATCGAGAACCCACTCCTGCGCGGCCCGGCTCGGCTCGCGGAAGCGATTGCGCTGCTGCCGCAGGTCAAGGCGAAGCTTCCGGCGGCGCGACTCCCCATGGAGAGCCCGCGCGCCCTCGCGTCGATGCTCGGCGCAGCGGTGTTCATCAAGGGCCTTCGCGAGTCGTCGCTGCGTCCCGTTGCGAGGGAGATGCTGTCGGCGGTCGCGTCGGTCATGCCGGCGGTGCTCACACTTCGCTCCGGCGAGCTCGCCGCCTATCACGGCGCGGAGCACATCTCGATCGGCAGCTACGAGCACGGCAAGCGCGCGACGCGCGAGCACGAGCGCTGTGGCGGCCATCTGGTCGGGCCGCTTGTCGCCACGTCCGCGGTCGGGAACGCGCTCGCCACGCTCGCGCCCGAGCGGATGCGGCGCCAGGCGCAGGCCGGGGCGCAGCTCGGCGCGATCGCCGCGGCGACCGAGCTTTTCGGCTGGATGACACGGCACCCGTCGCACCCACTTGCGCAGGCGCTCGCGAAGCCGGGGCACGAGCTCCAGCATCGCTTCTCGACGGCGGAGCCCACCGCCGATCAGCTCGAGGTGGCCGAGGCCGCGCTGAAGGCGTGCCTGGAGCTCGAGCATGCTGCAGCAGCTGCGTAGGGAGCGTCTCGCTCCGGAGGTCTTCGATCTCCCCGTCGAGAAGATGCGCGCCGGTTGGTACACGGACGCGTACTTCGACCACGCCCGCGCGACACTTCTCGCCGACGGTCGACATCCGCGGGTCGTCGTTCAGGTCTTCCAGAAGCACCAAGCGTGGCTCGGCGGCATGGACGAGGCGATCGCCATTCTCCTTCTCTGCGCCCACGACCCGGACGCGCTGACGATCCGCGCGCTGCACGACGGCGACGCGATCGCGCCGTGGGAGACGGTTCTGACGATCGAGGGCGACTACACGGCGTTCGCGCACCTCGAGACCGCTTGTCTCGGCACTCTCGCGCGGCGAACGCTGATCACGACGAACGTGGTGCAAGTGCTCGAGGCGGCGAACGGTAAGCCGATCATCTTCATGCCGGCGCGCCACGACCACCATCGTGTGCAGGCGGGCGACGGCTATGCCGCCTTCCTTGCGGGGCAGATCACCGGCTCCGAGATCGGCGTCACGAGCGACGAGCAGGCGTCCTGGTGGGGTGGTCGCGGCATCGGCACGGTGCCGCACTCCCTCATCGCAGCGTATGGCGGCGACACCGTTCTCGCCGCGCGAAAGTTCGCGGAATGGGCGCCGGAGAGCATGTCGGTGACCGTTCTCGTCGACTTCGAGAACGACTCCGTGAAGACGGCGCTCGCCGTGGCGGAGGCGCTCGGTGAGAGGCTCTGGGGGATCCGGCTCGACACGTCCGAGACGCTCGTGGATCGCTCGTTGTGGGCGGACATGGGGGATTTCAAGCCGACCGGTGTGAACGAGAGGCTCGTCCAGAAGGTGCGGGATGCGCTCGACACCGCCGGATTCGGGCACGTGCGGATCGTCGCCTCCGGGGGCTTCACGGTCGACAAGATCCGCGCGTTCGAGGAGCGGGGCGTCCCGGTCGACGCGTACGGCGTCGGGTCGTCGCTGATCCGGGGGGCAAACGACTTCACGGCCGACGTCGTCATGACCGACGGCCGGCCGTCCGGGAAGTTCGGGCGGCGCTTGCGCGAGAATCCGCGGCTCGAGCTTGTGAAATGACTCTGAAATGGCGCCCCGCGGCGGGGTCTCGGGAGTACGCTTTCGAGGATGATCGCTTCACCCGTCAGTTCACGCGTCTGAGCTCACGACTATGCCGAGCGTGTCTCGGCCGCACTGAGGGAACAGGAGCTCCTCACCCGCCTGCGCGACGCTGAGGCGGCGGGCGGCGTGCCGCGGCGGGTGCGGCCGAGATGGTACTTCCGGCCGTTCGGGCTGGTGTTCGCCAAGTCCTAGAGGCCGAACAACGACAGGCACGGTTCGAGTCCTTCGATCTCGACGGGGACCAGCGGCCGCCAATCCTCCTTGCGCAGCTCCAGATCGGTGTGCCCGACGACCTCGCCACGCGGCGCGACGGTCGAACGTCCCACGTCCTGGTAGCCGAGCTTCTGCGACACCCGCAGCGAGGCGAGGTTGCCGTCGATCGCGCCCGAGCGCGCGACCTCGGCGCCCAGCCCGCGAAACGCGAGCTCGAGAATCGCGGTTCTCATCTCGGTGCCGACGCCGCGGCGCTGGAACCTCTCTCCGAGCCACGAACCCGTTCCCACAGCCCGCTTCTGCGTGAAGTGCTCGCCCGTAACCGCCTGGACGCCGACCGGCTCCCCCTCGAGCCAGACGCCCAGCTCGAGGTGCCAGGCGTCGGGACTCCAGTCCACTCGACGGCTCTCGTGATAGGGGAGGAAGCCCGCCAGCTCGGGGTCGTCCGTCCATGCGATTGCGAACGGCATGAACTGCGGGGGATGGATCCCTTCGCGCGCGACTTCGAGGAGCGCGTCCAGCTCTTCCTGCTCCGGCAGCCTCAGCTCGAGCCGTGGTGTTCGCAGGCGGAGGTCGAAGAGCGCCGAGATGTCCATCAGCCGAGTCTCTCCGGGTGTCCGAGCTGGCCGAGCTCGGCAATGTCGCGGCGGAAGAAGAGCGCCACCGTCCAGTCGGCGACGACTCGGAGCTTCCGTTGCGCGAGTGGGAGCTGGTACAGGTGGTACGACCGCGTGACCCACCAGCCGAGGAAGCCTCGGAGGCGGATGCCGAGCACCTCCGCGATCCCTTTGTGGCGGCCGAGGGTTGCGACCTGACCGAGCATCCGGTAGCCGTAGGGCCTGGGTGGGCCGGTCAGGTTCTTCGCAAGCCGTCGCGCCTGGCGGAGCGCGTGCTGGCAGGTCGGAGGATCGGGTCTGTCGCTGCGGGTGTTCGGCACACGAGCACAGTCGCCGAGCGCCCAGACGTGCTCGTGCCCGCGCACCCGGAGCAGCTCGTCGACTTCGACCCGTCCTTTCTCGTCGAGCGGCAGCCCCCACTCGCGGAGGAGCGGGTTCGGCGCGACCCCGGCCGTCCATACCAGCGTCCTCGTCCCGATCGTCGTTCCGTCCCCTAGGACCACCTCGTCGGCCGAGACCGAGACAAGCGTCGTGTCGACGTGGATCTCCATCCCGCGCTTGCGGAGCTCGGCCGCTGCGTAGTCACCGAGCGAGGAGGGGATCTCGGAGAGGATTCGCGGCGCTGCGTCGACGAGCACCCAGCGGCGGCGCGTCGAGCGGAGGTGCGGGTAGTACCGCAGCGCGTCCTCAACCAGGTCCGACAGCTCGGCGAGGGCCTCCACTCCCGCGTAGCCCGCGCCGACGAAGACGAAGGTGAGGTGCCGCGACCGCTCCGCGGCGTCGAGCGCTCCGTCGGCCGCTTCGAGCTGCTGGAGGACGTGGTTCCGCAGGTAGATCGCGTCGGCGAGCGACTTGAACGCGAGGCCGTGCTCGGAGAGGCCCGGAATCGGCAGCGTCCGAGGGACGGCGCCGAGCGCGACGACGAGATCTCGCCAGTGCAGCGTCCGCCCCCCGACCGTCGCCGTACGGGCCTCGAGATCGAGGCTCTCGGCCCTCGCGAGCAACAAGTCAGCGTGCGGGCACATCGCCCGCAGCGGCACGACGGTGTGTCGCGGCTCGAGCGTGCCGGACGCCGCCTCGGGCAGGAGCGGCGTGTAGAGCATGAAGTTCTCCGGGCTGACGATCGTCGCTCGCCGGCCGCGCAGCAGCCGCGCGACGTACCCGCCCGCGAAGCCGCCGCCGATGATGAGGACGTCGCGCTGTTCTACGCTCTGCTCCATGGTGCAAGTCTCCGTGATCGGCAGCGGTGTGGAGCACGAGGAACGCGCTGAGACGGTCGGCCGGTTACTCGCCGAGGGAGGGGCATCGGTCGTCACCGGTGGGCTGGGCGAAGTCATGGCCGCCGCCGCGCGCGGCGCGAAGAGCGCTGGCGGCACGACGATCGGGATCCTTCCGGGCGAGGAGCGGGCGGACGCGAACGAATGGCTCGATCATGTCGTCGCGACTGGCATCGGCCACGGACGCAACCTCGCCGTCGTCGCTTCGGGAGACGCGGTGATCGCGGTGGGAGGGCGCTACGGCACGCTGGCGGAAATCGGCTTTGCGCTCACGCTCGGCCGGCCGGTCGTCGTGCTGGAGCCGGGCTGGCATGTGGACGGCACGCGGCGGGTGCAGACACCTGCGGAAGCGGTCGAGTTTGCCCTGGCGGCAGTACGGGATACGGGAGTGATATGACGCACGTGCTGGTCCTCAACCTCGTCTTCTTTATCCCCGCCACGTGCGGCGCCACCGCCTTCGCGGCCTTCGTCTATCGGTTTCTCAAGAGCGCTCCGCCGCCTGTCTCTCCGCCGGGTGGCGGAACCAAGGCACCGCTTCCGGTCGCCGGCCCCGACGACCTCGTCCACTCGGCCTAGCGTGCCCGAAGCCAGGCTCGAGGAGTCCGGCGCGGGGCTCACGCCCGTCACCGAGGGCTGGTTCGTCGTCAACGCGCGCGACGCCGAGTGGTGGTTCGCAGAGACGAGGGGCGCGAGGTGCGCGTTCGAGAACGAGTACGGCGATCCGCCGGTCGAGTTCGACCAATTCGGGGTCAATCTCACCGTTCTCGAGCACGGACAGACCGTCCTCTACCACGCGGAGGCGAACCAGGAGGCTTTCCTCGTCCTCTCGGGCGAGTGCGCGCTCATCGTCGAGAACGAAGAGCGGCGCCTGCACGCGTGGGACTTCTTCCACTGTCCGCCGTGGACCGAGCACGGCTTCGCGGGCGTCGGCGAGGAGCCGTGTGTGATCCTGATGCTCGGCGCGCGCACGAGTCCGGAGGTGAACTACCCGGCGTCGGAGCCGGCGGCGCGCTACGGCGCGAGCGTGGCAAAGACGACCTCTGACTGGAGGCAGGCATACGCGACGGTCGAGCGTTACCGGCGCGAGCGGCCGCCGAGCTGGGCCCGTCTTCCCTGGGCGTAGCTAACGAGCGTGCGCGTGGCGCTGCCGGAAGCTGCGCGCCTTCTCGCGG
>DASSLB010000326.1:0-4478 GCA_035689945.1 Gaiellaceae bacterium
TCGACCCGGTGATCCCCGTGCAGTGGGGGAGGGCCGCACGCGACACGCTGGAAGCCGCAGGCGCCGACGTCCTCTACCGCGAGTCGCCGATCGAGCACTGGATCGACCCCGAGGTGATCCCGTTGCTGCGGGAGGTCGTCGCCGGCTAGCGGGGCTGCGGCAGCGACGAGGTGTCGACGACCTCGAAGTCGGCGCCCGTCAGCCGGCCGAGCGAGTGGAGGTCGTCGTTCGACCAGTGCCTGTTCGGCGCGCCCGAGACGTACCAGGGCGAGCCGTTGTCGGCGAGGATCATCCCGTAACGCTGCAGCGCGCGGAGCACGACGCGCGACTGCCGCGGGAACGACGCCACGTCCACGCTCGTCTTCAGCCGCACCCGGAGTCCCATCGGCGGCAGCGAGGGGTCTTTCGAGCTCGAGGCGTAGTGGCGCGCCGGGTACACGTACGCGCGGCGTGTCCTCGACGCCGTGAAACGCAGTGCGTGGTCGATCACGCCGCGTGCCACCTCGTCCCAGCGGGCGAGACCAGGGAAGATCGGCAGCCCCGCGGCGTCAGCCGACGTCCAGCCGGCCCGTCGGAGGTGGTTCGAGCGGAGGCTCCAGACCGCGCCGGAGCCGGCTGTCCAGCCGTGCGCCGTGTGGCGCAGGTCGTACAGCTCGTAGAGCCGGCACACGCTCTTGTCGACGAGGATCGCGTGCCGGTCGCCCGTCGCGTGCGCGCCTCCCTCGATGTGGACGTGCCGCGGGATCGGGTAGCGGACGCGGTCGGACTCGTCGGCGTAGTCGAACGAGACGCGGGAGCGGGGCGTCGTGCGCGAGACGACGTCGAACGGGATCCCGATCGGCCCGCCGTCCCACGTGCCAGAGCCGAAGTCCGCGTGGACCGGTGAGTTGAGCCCGATCGAGGCGATCAGCTGCGCCGAATCGGCCGCCACGGGCAGCTTGTCGACGCGCTGGTTCCAGGCGTTGTCGGCCGGAAAGACGGGGCAATTTCGCGCCGCCGGCAGGTGTAGCGCGTGCGCCGACGCGCCGGTCACGAGCACCGCGGCGACCGCCGCTGCGAGAGCCAAGCGCTTCATTGCCCTTTCCATCGGCCGACGTGTCGCAGATACTGAGCCCACCATGGAGAAGGCACCGCCGCGCGGGGTGCTGGTAGTCGACGACGACGACGACATCCGCTTGTTGCTCGAGGAGCTCTTGCGGGGGGCCGGCTACACCGTCAAGACAGCACAGGACGGGCGCGCAGCGCTCCGCGTCTTCCACGAAAACCCGACAGACCTCGTCGTTCTCGACCTGTCGATGCCGGAGCTCGACGGCTTCGGGACGCTCGAGCGCCTGCGCGACCTGAGCGACGTGCCGGTGATCCTGCTCACCGCCCGCGGCGGCGAGATCGACAAGGTGCGAGGGTTCCGGGCCGGCGCCGACGACTACGTCGTCAAGCCCTTCGGCCGCCAGGAGCTGCTCGCGAGGATCGAGGCGTTGCTGCGCCGCGCGCCGCAGGCGACTCACGTCCAGCACTACGAGGACGGAGCGCTGTCGATCGACTACGGACAGCGCCTCGTCCTCTCCCGCGGTCTACCGGTCCGCCTCACGCCGCTCGAGTTCCGCCTGCTCGCCGCCCTCGTCGAGCATTCGGGGAACGTGCTCTCTTCCGACCAGTTGGTCGAGCACGTCTGGGGGAATGCGGCCGGCGTCTCGACGGACCAGGTGAAGCTCTACGTCTCGTATCTGCGCAAGAAGCTCGGGCAGGTCGCGGACGGCTTCGAGCCGATCGAGACGGTTCGCGGCTTCGGCTATCGCTACGTGCCGCCGGCGACCTGAGTCGTCGGCAGCGTGACTGTCACGCATGTTCCCTCGCCCTCGCGGCTCTCGAGCGAGATCGTGCCGCCGTGGCGCTCGACGATCGCGCGCGCGATCACGAGCCCGAGGCCGGTGCCCGGGATTGCGCGGCGCGTCGCGCTCGAAGCGCGGTAGAAGCGCGAGAAGAGCTGGCCGACCTCGTCGCGAGGAATGCCGATCCCGGTGTCCGCGACCTCGACGCGCATCCGGTCTCCGCCGTTCGAAGCCGACAGCGTCACCGAGCCGCCGTCGGGCGTGAACTTGAGCGCGTTCGAGACGAGGTTGTCGAGCACCTGCCGCAGGCGCCCGGCGTCGGCTTCGAGGGGGAGGCTGCCGTTCGTGTCGAGCCGCAGTTCAACCCTCTTCGAGGCCGCGACGGGGAGCGCCGCCTCGACCGTCGCGGCCGCGAGCTCGGCCAGGTCGGCCGGCGCAGGATCGAGCTCGAGCCTGTTCGCTTCGATCTGCGCGACGAGGAGGAGGTCCTCGACGATCCTCTGCAGTCGGCCGGTGCTGCGCCGGAGGACGGTGAGGTAGCCCCGCCCCGAAGTGCTGAGCGCGTCCTCTTCGTCGCCGAGCATCTCGAGGAAGCCCGAGATCGACGTGAGCGGCGTGCGCAGCTCGTGCGAGACCGCCCTGACGAACGCGTCGCGGAGGCGCTCCAGCTGGCGGTCGGCCGTTACCTCCCGCAACGTCCAGATCCGTGCGACGACCGTGCCGTCCGGCCGCGCCACCGGCGTGGTCTGACCACGGAAGACTCGCTGGCTCTCCGTGAGCTCGAACTCGTCTTCGCTCGCGGCTAGCTCGCTTCCCAGGATTTCCATGCGCTCGCGGAAGCGCGCCGGCTCCGTCGTCCGGTCGGCGAGCGAGAGCAGCCGCTCGGCGACGGTGCCGTGCTCCGGGAGCCCGAGCTCGACGGCGAAGCGCCGCAGCGGCGCGTTCGCGAGGACGAGGTTGCCGGCAATGTCGGTGAGGCAGATGCCGTCCACCGTGGAGTCGAGCAGTGCCCGCTGCGACGCGTTCGTCGCCTGCAGCTCGAGTGAGTCCGACGAGATTCGGCGGGAAGAGAGACCGGCTGCGACTCCAACTCCGACGAGCGGGGCGAGACGCAGCGCCAGCGACGCTGGGTCGTGCGGAAGGTCGAGTTCCCGGGCCGCCGCGAAGTAGAGGGCCGTGGCCAGGACTCCCGCGAGGGCGCCGGTCGCCGGACCGAGCTGGCTCGCGAGGAGCGCGATCCAGGGCACGTACATCACCGTTCCGATCGGCCCCGAGTGTCCGGTCGCGAGCATGCCGATGAAGGTGGCGACCAGTCCTGCGGTGGCGACGCCGACGAGGAGCATCTGCTTCCGGATCAGTCCCATCAGACGTGCTCCTCGGCCGCAGCCGGAGTGTCGTCGTCGTCGTCGTTCTCGTTCTCGCTGACGTCAGCGAACGCGATCGCGAAGAACGCTGCAAAGCCGGCGACCAGGCCCAGGATGAGCGGCATGTGGAGAAGGCGGATGAAGAACCAGGCGTGGGGGATCCGCAGCAGCTTGCTGCCGATGACGTCGTGGTCGGTCGGGTACCAGAGGTCCGGCGCCGTGCGGTTGTCCCCCTTCATCCTCCAACCGGTGCGGCCGTTACCGCCGATGATCCGGTGGATCACCACGAAGCCGGTACCGACCTGGCCCTTCGGCACGCGGTAGGCGACGATCTCGCCGACGTGGTAGCTCGACTGGTGCTCCACGAGGACGAGGTCGCCCGTGTGGAAGCGCGGCAGCATGCTCGTGCCGCTCACCATCACCCAGGCGGCACGACCGCCGAGGCGCTGCGGCAGGCAGTACCAGCCGAGCGTCCCGACGAGCGCGAGTTGTACCCCGATGAGAGCGATCTTCCTCGCGTACGGCAGACGCGGCCCGACCCCGGCCTCGGGTGGGAGGGCGACGCTAATTCTCATAGCTGAGGGTCATCGAGGGGCGGTTGGCGGCGGTCCCGTTCTCGGCCGCACCGATGGCGACGGTCGCGGTGCCGCTGGTTGCGCGCAGCTCCCAGCCCCAGAGATTGCCCGCCTTGATCGCGTTGTCGACGTCCACGGTCACGGTCACGGTCTTGGCGCCGGTCGTCGAGGCGGAAAAGCTCCCCGTGGCCGTCGAGCCGATCGTGAGGCCACTGACGCCGTTCCACGTCAGGGTCGACGAGCTCCAGCTCGAAGTGACCGGATAGAGCGAGACGGTGTCTGCTCCGGCCGTCCTCACGTTGACGGTCAGCACCGCGCTGTCGGCGCCGCCCGTGGTGGGGATGCTGCAGCCGCTCAGGTTGAAACGGATGAAGGCGTACCTCTGGGAGCCCGCGGTGGGGCTGATCGAGAGCGTCGTCGCGGTGGCGCCGGCCGTGCTCGTCGGACTCGCCTGCTGCACGTATGTGTCGTCCGCCGTCGTGGAGGTCTGGTTGCACGTCCCCTTCGTCAGCGTCTGGCTCCAGGCAAACAGCTTGTTCGTGCTGAGGCCGAGGCTCGCGGCGTAGGCGATGCCGCCGAACGAGAGCGTCCCGATCGCAGCTGCGGCGAGGAGGCGGAGAGGCATGACGCGGAAGCGGCGCATCGTCGGCTACTGCGTGAGCGAGAAGGCGTAGGCGGTGACGTTCGCGGCGGACACGGTGCCGAAGCCG
>DASSLB010000327.1:0-2531 GCA_035689945.1 Gaiellaceae bacterium
TGGACTACGTGGTCGGTGTCGACACGCACCGTGACGAGCACGTCATTGCTGTCGTGACTGCGCCGGCGGGTGCTGTTGTCGCGAGGAGAGCGATCGGCGCGGACCGCCACGGCTATCGCGAAGCGCTTCGCTTCGCCGAGCAGGTGGCCGGCGGCAAGCGGGCGTGGGCGATCGAGGGCAGCGGCAGTTACGGGGCCGGTCTGAGCCGCTCTCTGAGTGAGCAGGGCGAAGCTGTGCTCGAGATCGGCCGCACACCGCGCAGCGAGCGGCGCCTGGCCGGCAAGGACGACTCGCTCGACGCTGTCCGGATCGCGCGGGCGGCGCTGGCCAGCGACAAGCTCGCGCTTCCCCGCTCGGGCGAGCGACGCGAAGCGCTGCGGCTGCTGTTGATCGCTCGTCGCAGCGCCGTCGACGCCAGACGCGAAGCACTGGTGCAGCTGCGCAGCGTGATCGTCACCGCACCAGCGTCCCTTCGCGACGAGCTGCGCGGACTACCGCCGGGACAGCTGCTCGACCGCTGCAGCCGCCTCCGCCGCACCGGAGCGGCCGACAAGCTCGCGACTCGGCTCGTACTGCGCAGCCTCGCCCGTCGCGTCCAGGCGGCGACCAGCGAAGCCGCCGAGCTCGAGCACGAGATCCACGCCCACATCCAAGCGCTCGCACCGGCGCTGCTCGACGAACCGGGGGTCGGACCGATCGTGGCCGCCCAACTGATCATCGCCTGGTCACACCCCGGCCGACTCCGCTCCGAAGCCTGCTTCGCCCGCCTCGCCGGCGTCGCACCCATACCCGCCTCCAGCGGCCAGACCAGCCGGCATCGGCTCAGCCGCGGCGGCGACCGCCAACTCAACCGCGCCCTGTACACGATCGTCCTCCACCGCCGCCAACACGACCCAGCCACCCGCGACTACATCGCCCGACGGATCAGCGAAGGCAAATCAACCCGCGACGCCACCCGCCTCCTCAAGCGCTACCTCGCCCGCCACCTCTACCGACTACTCGAACGAGAACCAGCAATGACTTGACAGGTCATAGGAGCTTCATTCCGGAACTGTGAGCATCGGGGAGTCCCGTCTGGGGCTGTTGTCAGGTTGGTGCCGGTGCTCTTTGTTCGTGACTCGATTTCTGAATGACCGCGCCTGCGCGTGTCTTGCCAGTGATTCGTCCGAGCGAAGGGTCCGGCGCCGGCCTGGCGCCCGTTCGCTGGCCTGATCAGAAGCCCGTCCACCCAAGGGTGTGACTCATCACAGTTCTGCCGCGCGCGGTTCCAACGCCCCAGACCGGCTCCGGTTGTTGATCGCCAACGTCTCCGCTGGAGGTCGGTACAGATGCTTGCAGATCAAGTTGACTACGTCGTTGGCGTCGATCCGCACCGAGACGTGCACGCGCTCGCGGTGGTCGAGGTCCGCACCGGCGCGGTCGTGCTCGAGGCGGCGATCGCTGCGAGCACGGCCGGTTATCGACGTGCGCTCGAACTGGCCGACGAGTATGCGCCTGGTCGGCGTGCCTTCGCGGTCGAGGGCAGCGGCTCCTTCGGCTCCGGCCTGACCCGCTTCCTTACGGCTCACGGGGAGGCCGTCTTCGAGGTCGGGCGGCTGCGGCGAGAACGCCGCTCGGGCGGCAAGACCGACGCCCTCGACGCGATCCGTGCCGCGCGTGTTGTGCTTGCGCAGGAGTGGCCGGCGAAGCCGCGTGCCGGCGGCGAACGCGAGGCGCTACGGGCTTTGATGGCCGCCCGTGACGGCGCCGTCAACGCGCGTCGAGCTGCGCTCTGCCAGCTGCGCGACCTGATCATTACGGCGCCTGAACCGCTCCGCAGCGAGCTGCGGCCGCTCACACGCGGACGACTGTTGAAGCGACTGGCAGCGGTGTACCCAAGCCGCCACCGTGACGTCGAGCTGCGTGGCACCCTCCACGCGCTTCGCAGCCTCGCTCGCCGGATCGAGCACTTGACCGCTGAGGAGCGCGAGCTCGAAACCGAGATCTCCGCCCTCACACGGAAGCTCGCACCGCACCTGCTCGACGAACCGGGCGTCGGCACGCTCGCCGCAGCGCAACTGCTGCTCTCCTGGTCGCACCCCGGCCGCGTCCGCAGCGAAGCCGCCTTCGCCCGGCTCGCAGGCTGCGCACCGATCCCCGCCTCCTCAGGACAAACGATCCGCTACCGCCTCGACCGAAGCGGCGACAGACAACTCAACCGCGCGCTCCACATGATCCTGATCAGCCGCCGCCGCTGGCACCAACCGACGATCGACTACATCGCCCATCGACGCGCCGACGGCAAAAGCAGCCGCGAGGCGAACCGCTGCCTCAAGCGGTACCTCGCCCGCAACCTCTACCGCCTACTCGAACACGGGCCGCCACCGAGCGCTTGACAAACATAGAAGCGTCACTGGCCCAGCCCTCGGCTATCTCACCTGACCTTAGTCGGACTTACCGTCAGCGAGGGGAAATCCTGCGCTCGTCTCGCAGGTACCTCCGGAACGCTCGGAGTGCCCAGCCGCCGATCGCCGAGAGTTCGCCGAGGGATT
>DASSLB010000328.1:0-12318 GCA_035689945.1 Gaiellaceae bacterium
GCATCATCCTGTGGGCGTCGACGTCCATGTCCATGATCGAGAGCGTCTGGCCCTTCCTGAGGTGGAGGCGCATCATCGCGCCGGTCGTCTTTCCGTTCGACCACACGTGGCAGCCGCGCTGCACGTGCTGAATCGTGAGGCTCACCGTTCGCGGGCTCGCGATGGTCGCCCCCGCGGCTGAACTCGTCGCCATCCCGTTCGACATCGCCCCGCTCATGGGGTTGCTGTGACCGACAGCGGGGGCGGCGCTCGTCGTGAGCGGAATCAGCGCGACGGCGACGACCGCCGCGCTGCCGGCGAGAAAGCCTGTAAGTGCTACGAGGATCATCCGCATCTCAGCTCATCTCCTTCTGTCCGTGCTGGGTGAGCAGAGGATGGGGCGAGCTTCAGTGCGGGGGATCCGGGCCTGCCCTACAAAGGGGTGCGGATTTCCCGCAGACCCGTAGAGCGGCTCGCGGGCGGGTGGGCGAATCCGTATTTCTCCGTGACATTGATTCGGCGCTCCACGGACGCACGACGACATCTGAAGGTGTCTGCTGTGCGGAATCGACACGCGCGCCTTGGGAGGTACGAATATGCGCAGACTCATCTTCACCGCAATCGCGGGCCTCATGCTCACCGCGAGCCTGATGCTCGCCGCAACCGCGGCAGCTCGGCCGGCTACCGCAGCAAAAGCAACCAAGCTCGTCGTCGCCATGCGAGACCCGGGCTGCCACTGGTTCTACCTCGGCGGAGGCCCGGACCATCGCAAGTACACCAAGACTGTCACTCGGACCGGACCGGTGAAGCTCGTCAACTTCGACGAGGCCACACTGATCGTCAAGGGCCCGGGCGGAACCATGCGCGACAAAGTCGGCGGGACCCTGACCCTCAAGGCGAAAGGCGTCTACAAGATCACGATGGTCAAGCAAGCGCCCGACGACAACCACCTGAAACTGACAATCAAGTAACACGCCAGCGGCGTGTCGATGCGAGAACGGCCCGCTCCGGCGGGCCTTCTCGTCTCAGAGCCGCCCGCGTGGGTGGAAGCCCGAACGGATCTGGACGAGCCGCGACCGAACATCCTCGGCCGGCAGCGCGGCATTCATCAGAGGACTTCCCTCTGGGTCCGTGAGGAGCCGAGAGCAGGCGGCGGCGCAGGCAGGCTCGAGCTCGAGCAGCGGGTCGGCCAGCTCCTCAGCGAGGCCCGCCAGTTGCTCGGCATTGGCCACGATTCGCGGGTCTTCGGAGTGGTCGAGCCGCCAGCGGATCGCGCGACTCAGCCCGCGGCGGTTGACCATGCTCGCTTCCTGCTCCGCCCGACAGCGCACCTCCGGGATCGCGTAGGCGTCGGGCTCGACCAGGAGTCGATCGAGCAAGTCCCAGCGGCGCCAACCGGCGAGGACGGCACGGCCGACGACGAACAGACCGCCGATGAAGAGCGGCAGAGCGAACGCAGGCCGCGCGGCCGAAGCGGCGATCGCCAGTGCAAACGCGCCGGCCGCGACCGCGCCATCCTCCCACTGCTCCCGTCGCAGGTCGTGCAAGCGGCGATCGGCGTCTTGGACTGCTCGGGCGATCATCTCACCCTGAGCGTGCGGTCCATCGCGGCCCGACGCATCGGCGAAGATGCGCAAGCAGGGCGCGGCCTTTCCGCAGAGGTCTCTACGCCGCTGTCGGTGCCGAGACGGGCAGGCGCAGCGCCTCCGCGACGTCGGCGTAGATATCGCCGTCGAGCACGTACCCCGGGTCGAAGTCAGCGGCGCCGTTGAGCTCGATCACCACGTATCCACCTTCCGGAAGCGACATGAGATCGACGCCGACGAGATCGGCGCCGGCGGCCTTGGCCGCAGCTGCCGCGAGCTCGCACGCGGTCTCGTCCGGAACCGCCGTCTCCGAGCTCGCACCGACCGAGACATTGGTGCGCCATTCCCCCGGCTGTGGGTGACGCTCGATCGCCCCGACGACGTGTCCGCCCGCGACGAGCACGCGCAGGTCGAAGCCCCGAGTCGGGATCGCCTCCTGGGCGAGGACGCCGTGGCGGCGGAACCAGCCCCGCGATCTGAACTCCCGGAGCGCGTCGCGTACTTCAGCGTCCGTGCGGCACAGCCGGACATCGCGGCCCCAACTCCCGAACCGCGGCTTCAACACCACGGGGGCGCTCGGCGGCGACCCGATCCGGCCGTACCGCAGGTGCCGGGTCCTTGGATGGGGGAGATGAGCGCGCTCGAGCGCGGCCGCGGTACGGAGCTTGTCGTGTGTCGTCAGCAGAGCCTTCGTCCGGTTCAGGACGGTTGCTCCGCGTCGCTCGGCCAGGAGCAGCTGGAGGAGCCCGGGCTCGACGCCGTCCAAGGTGGGCAGCACGTCGAGACGCGCCAAGACGATGTCGCTGACCTCCGGCCGCAACTCGTACGGATCGACGACCGCGCATTCGAGTCCCTGCGCCGTCCATGCCGCGACGAGGTGCACATTCGTCTCGTTGTCGGCTCTGCCCAGCACGATCACGCGTGAGCCGGTCGAGTTCACGCCTCCATTCTTGGCGGCCGCTCGCCGCCCGGCATGCGGGAAGAACACAAATCTGCTGCGGAAATCACGCGGCGTGTCACAGGCGACAGGAGCTGGCGGGCCGCTACGTTCGCGCGCTGAGGATCGGTGTGGTCGTCGGCGCCGGTACGCCGCCGGCGCGTTCGATCGTCACGGCGACGACGGCGTCATTCGGCACGGTGCCCTTCAGACGAATGATCGTGGTCGTGCCGCCGGAGAAGAGACCTGCCGGCTTTGGCGCCTTCCCATTCGGGATTACCCAGGCCTCGTACGTCTTTCCGTGCGCCGCGACGGGACCGGAGAACTGAACGGTGACGCTTCCGGACGCGTCGCGGCTTAGGGCCATGCTCACATAGCTCGTGTGGCTCGACCGGGTCAGCGCGACGGCTAGCCCGACCACGACACACGCAGCTGCGGCCGCAGCGATGGCGAGGCCGCGCGCGACCCAGCGGCGCCGCAGGAGCGGGACGACGTTCGACCGCTCGGCCGCCGCGGTTTCGAGGATCGCCGCGCGGAGGCGCGTGGGGGGAGCCGGCGCGACCGCGGCAAAGGCAAGCGCCGCCGCCGCCTCGTTGAGCTCGGCGAGCTGCTCTCGGCACTCCTCGCACTGGCTCAGGTGCCGTTCGTACCTCTCGGCCTCGTCCGGCGCAAGCGCGTCGAGTGCGTAGGCAGCTGTCAGCTCGTGGGCGTCCATGACATCTCCGTTCCCGGTTCCCCGAGCAACTCGCGCAGTCGCGAGAGCCCCGCGAACATTCTGCTCTTGATCGTGCCGAGCGGCTGTCCGAGCCGTTCGGCGAGTTCCGACTGGCTCAGCCCGCCGTAGTACGCGAGCTCGAGCGCCTCCCGCTGGGCGTCGGGGAGGCGGCGCAGTGCCTCCTGCACACGCTCGCGCTGCAACCGGAGCCACGCATCCTCGTCTACGCCCTCGATCGAAGGCTCAGGCGCGCGGTCGAGCGAGTCGGCGCGCCGGCGTTGCTCGCGGCGCACGGCGTCGACGGCCCGCCGATGGACGAGCGTGAGGATCCACGTGCTTGCTTTGCCGCGTTCGGGCACGAATCGTGAGGCTGTTCGCCAGACGGTGAGGAACGCCTCCTGGACGGCGTCCTCGGCGAGGGCCTGATCGCGGAGCACGCGCAGGGCGAGCCCGTAGGCGGTGCGGCCGTAGCGGTCGTACAGCTCTGCCAGCGCCGACTGCTCCGTGCGGGCGGCTAGAAGAACGAGCGCTTCGTCGGACAGGTGGGCGAGCTGCCTGTTCACGCGTCCGATATTCGCGCGCCGAGCGTGGGCGGTTCAACCCGATCGAACCGGTTCACCCGTTCGAGCGAATCAGCGCCGACCGCATTCCCCCACGGCGGCCGTGACCGCCGGGAAGGAGCCCCATATGGAACGCCTGAGTAGGCGCTCGTTCATGAAGATCGCCGGCGCGGCCACCGGCGCAGCGGCTCTCGCCGCGGCGCCGCCCATCGCCCGTGCGGCGGTCGAGGAAGGCGCCCAGCGCACCGAGCCGACGACGGGCGTGCCCGAAGAGCCGGTGGTGGCGTACGTGCGCGACGCCAAGCGCGGTGAGGTGACCGTGACGCACGGCCTCTCCGAGCACACCTATCGCGACCGCGCTCTCGCGCAGCGCCTGCTGCGCGCGGCCGGCAGGAAGGGCGTGAGCTAGATGTCCTCCCATCGCGAAGCCCCGGCCATCAGCCAGGACCCGGTCGCCGACAACGCCGACACCTACGCGTTCGTCAGCCCGGACGACCCGTCGACGGTCACGATCATCACCAACTACGTGCCCCTCGAGGGCCCGCCCGGGGGCCCGAACTTCTTCGAGTTCGGGGACGACGTCCTCTACTCGATCTACGTCGACAACGACGGCGACGCGCTGCCGGAGATCGAGTTCCAGTTCCGGTTCCGGACGACGCTCCAGAACGAGGACACGTTCCTCTACAACACCGGGCCGATCACGTCGTTGACCGACCCGAGCTGGAACAAGCGGCAGCTCTATTCCGTCTCCGTCGTCCGCGGGAACGGCGGCAGCATCCTCGGCACGGATCTCGCGTGTCCGCCGTGCAACATCGGGCCGCGCTCGACGCCGGACTACGAGGCCCTTGCGGCGGCGGCCGTCCATTCGCTGCCCGGCGGCATCTCGGTGTTCGCCGGCCAGCGGAACGACGGCTTCTTCGTCGATCTCGGCGCGATCTTCGACCTCGGCGACATCAGGGAGCTCAACATGGCCCACCTGATCCCGTTGGCGACTGCATCGAGCATCGACTCGCTGAAGGAGCTGAACATCCACACGATCGCGATCAAGGTGCCGATCCGGATGCTCACCCGGGACGGCTCTACGCCGACCGACGCGTCGGCCGCGAAGGCAGTGCTCGGCATCTGGGGCGGCGCGAGCCGCCGCAAGGTGCAGGTGCGCGACGGCTACGGCGTGCGCCAGAGCGGCCCGTGGGTGCAGGTCTCCCGCCTCGGCAACCCGCTCTTCAACGAGGTCATCGTCCCGGTCGGGGACAAGGACCGCTGGAACGCGGTCGACCCGATCGACGACGTCGGCTTCGAGAAGTACGTGAACCAGCCGGAGCTCGCAAGGCTCCTCCCGGTTCTCTACCCCGGAGCGTTCCCGCACCTCGCGGCGTACACGAAGGACCGTGCCGACCTGCACGCGATCCTGCTCACGGGCATTCCGAGCGGGGTCGTCCCCGGGTTCCAGAACTTCACCGGTCCGAACCCGGCGGACATGCTTCGGCTGAACGTCGCAATCCCGCCGACCACCTCGAACCCGAACGCCCTCGGCCTCGTCGGCGGCGACCCGGCCGGCTTCCCAAACGGGCGGCGCGTGTTCGACGACATCGTCTCGATCGAGCTGAAGGCGATCGCCGGCGCGACGATTCCTCTCGTCGATCCGAGCTACACGCCTGACGCAGCGGTGGGTGCCGTCTCGTCGTACATCACGCCGAAGGCCGATCGCTACCAGGCGACGTTCCCGTATCTCGGGACGCCGCACGACGGATACCACACGCCCTCGTCATGACCCGCACGCACGACCACTCCACAGACGCTCGGCCCGAGCACGTGATGCTCGACCTCGGGCCGGGCGTCGGAGCCCTCGTCCTCCACACCGGCGCCGAGATGCACGGCAAGGAGATCGAGATCAGTCCCGCGGGGCGTGACGAAGAGCGTTCGCACAAGCAAGTCCACGAGCGGCCGGTCGCGGGCCGGCCGCTCTACGGAGCCGTGTTCGAGCAGCTCCCCGCCGGCGACTACACGCTCTGGCTCGACGACCAGCCGCTGCGGCGCAACGTCGCCGTGGCCGACGCCGGCGTCACCGACATTTCCCTCAAGGAGGAACACGCATGATCGGCTGGACCAGTCCCACGCACCTCGCGCTTCTGCTCCTGATCGCGCTCCTGCTCTTCGGCGCCAAGCGGGTGCCTGAGATCGGGCGCTCGCTCGGGTCCGGGATGCGCGAGTTCAAGGACTCCATCACCCACCAGGCCCTGCCCGAGACGACCGAGACGAAGTCCGTCGACTGATGCGGCCGCGCCGGCTCGATCGCGAGGAGGAGGCAACGCTCGTCGAGCATCTCGACGAGCTGCGGGGACGCATCATGGTCGCGCTCGCCGCGGTGGCGGTCGCGACCGCGGTCGCGTTCGTCTTCCACGGCACGATCCTCGACCTGCTTGCTCGCCCGTTGCCGCCCGCGCACCGGCACGTGACGGCGCTGGGCGTCGCCGAGCCGTTCTCGGTGTCGCTGTCGGTGAGCCTGTGGGCCGGGCTCCTCTTCGCGGTGCCGGTGATCCTCTGGCAGGTCTGGTCCTTCCTCGCTCCGGCGCTCGACCCTGCGGCCGAGCGCCGGATCCTCGGCCTCGCCACTTTCGGCCTCGTGCTCGGGGCGGCTGGGCTCGCGTTCGGCTACGGCGTCCTGCTTCCGCGTGCCGTCCACTGGCTCGTCGGCTACGACACGACGCACTTCCGGCTCCCCCTGCGGGCGAGCAGCTATTACTCGTTCGTGGCCTCGGTGCTGGTCGGCGTCGTCTGTGTCTTCGAGCTCCCGCTCGTCGTGCTCGCCTCCGTCAACCTCGGCCTGTTGACGTCGGCCGGGCTGCGCCGGAACCGGCGCAAGGGTTACTTCGTCGTCGCCGTCGCGGCGCTCGCGCTGCCGGGGCCCGATCCGGTGACGACGGTGCTCGAGCTCCTTCCGATGTGGGCACTGTTCGAGGGCTCGATTTGGCTCGCCGTCCTCGCGGAACGGCGCGCCGCGAAGCTGTCGATTGCGGGAGCGGCGGCATGACTCGCGCCGAGTGGGGGAGGCTCGGCGGCTTCTCGGCCGGGGTCGTGCTCCTGCACGTGCTCGGCTTGGGCCTCTTCCTCTACTACCTGCCGCGGAACCCGGCGCTGACCGGGCTCGCCACCCTCGCGTACACCTTCGGCCTACGACATGCATTCGACGCCGACCACATCGCGGCGATCGACAATACGACGCGGAAGCTGCTGCGGGACGGGAAGCGCCCGCTCGGCACAGGCTTCTTCTTCTCGCTCGGCCATTCGACGATCGTCTTCGGGCTCACGGCCGCGCTGGCCGTGGCCGCCGGGACGGTGCACTCGCAGATCTCCACCTTCCAGGCGTACGGGTCGACGATCGGGGCCTCCGTCTCGGGCACGTTCCTGCTCCTGATCGGCGCGCTCAACCTCCTCGTTCTGCTGGAGGTCGTCGGCGTCTTTCGGCGCATGAAGCGAGGCCAGTACGACGAGCAGGACCTCGAGCATGCCCTCGAGAACCAGGGCTTCCTCGCGCGCTTCCTGCTCAAGCGGGTCGGCGACCGGATCGACGCGAGCTGGAAGATGTACCCGCTCGGCGTGCTGTTCGGGCTCGGCTTCGACACTGCCACCGAGATCGCCTTGCTCGCCGTCGCCGCCGGCGTCGCGACCCACCACGTCCCGTTCCTTGCGGTGATCTCGCTGCCGCTGATCTTCGCCGCCGGGATGAGCCTGATGGACACGGCCGACGGTGCCTTCATGAGCCACGCCTACGGCTGGGCGTTCTCGAGCCCGGTGCGGAAGGTCTACTACAACATCAGCGTCACGAGCCTCTCGGTCGCGGTCGCCTGGATGGTCGGCGCGATCGAGCTACTGCAGGTTCTCGCCGCGAAGCTCGCGCTGCACGGGCCGTTCTGGCGGCTGCTTGCGAGGGTCGACCTCGGACACCTCGGTTACCTCGTCGTCGGGCTCTTCGTCGCGACGTGGCTCTTCTCTCTCACACTCTGGAAGACGAGGCGGTTCGAGCAGCGCTGGAGCGCGCTGCTCGAACGCACCTAGCAAGGCTCAGCCGTCGCTTCCGCCTCCGCCGCCGTCCCCGCCACCGTCGTCACCCTGATCCTGTAGCTCGAGCTTCGTGAGGGTGAGGACGCCGTTCACCAACTCGCCGCGCGCCTCGACGACGCTTCCGTCCGCGAGGCCGGCGGGCAGCGTGAACCCATCGGGAATCGCGAAGGTGACCGGGCTGGCGTTGTCGCCGGGCTGGATCGTGATCGTGCCGGCGCCGGTGTCGAGGGTCGTGACAGAGCCTTCGACCTCCACCCGGCCCTGGTCGTCGACGCTGCTCCCTCCGTCTTCGCTGCCCTGCGCGTTCTCATCGTCGAGCTTGATCGTGGTCAGGGTCAGGGTCGAACCCGTGATCGAGGCGACGATCTCCACCTTGCTTCCGACCTGGACGATCGGTGGCAGGACGACGCCGTCAGGTAGTTGCACGACGGTTGCGATGTCCTCGGTCGTCACGGTGATGCTGGTCGCGTCCAGCGCCGTCACGACGCCCGAGAAGTCGATCAGGGGCGCGTCGCCGGTCGCGTTCAGCGTCGTTGCGACCGCGCCGTCATCGGAGAGCTCGACCTCTGCGTCGATCTTCTCGCCTGCATGGACGCTTCCCCTGCCGGCGAGGAGCCGGGTTCCCCGGTTGAGCCCGATCGAGAATGCGCTGCCGCCGCCGGCGACGAGCAGATGCCGTGCCTTCGCCTTCAGGACGACGACGGACAACCGCGTGCGCTTCACCGATCCGAGCTTGCGCAGACGCGTGACCTGAAAGGACCCGTCGGCCAGTCGTTTCCCCACGAGGGCCAGCCGATTGCCGATCTTCGTTCGTTGCAGCTGCCGGGGCGACACGCGCGCCGTCGTCACATGCCCGTGCTGGGCGATCACGAGGACGTGCCGGTTCGCCTGCTTGGCCGCGACCGTGCCGCGAATCGTGCCCGCGTGGGCGAGCGCCGGGGTCAGGAAGACCGCCGCAATCGCCCCAACCGCCGCCATCGTCAACTTCATCATCGAGCTTCCTCCGTTCGTCGGACCCCCACGCAGCGCACTACGCGTATCGGCGGCTGGGCGGATTGCCCATGCGCCGAAATGCACTCGTTCGGGGTACCCCGCCCTACGCGGGGTGCAGTGGCAGGAGAACCGGTCGCCGCGGCTTCTGGGTGAAGTCGAAGTCGCTCTCGAGATCGCCGAGGATCGACTCGTTCTCGCGGACGTCTGGACGCGGGTCGGGCCGTCCGTCCGTCTTGGGATCGAGCCGTCGGCCGCCGAGGAAGTCGTCTTCGATGAACTTGAGGTAGGCGTCGAAGCTGAGGGTCTGGTGGTCGACGTAGCCCTTCTTCGCGTAGGGGCTGATCGCGAGCGCAGGCACGCGCAGCCCGTAACCCTGGCCGTCGACCACCGGCGGCTTCACGTGGTCGTAGAAGCCGCCCCAGTCGTCCCAGGCCAGAAAGATCGCCGAGCTCTTCCAGTCGGGGCCCTTCATCACGGCGTTCACGAGCTTCGTCACCCACGCCTGACCCTGCGGGATCGAGGAGCCGGGATGGTTGCTGTCGGCCCAGTCGGGCGTGACCCACGACACATTGGGGAGGGTGCCGCGCGTGGCTGCGGCATAGAAGCGCGAGAGCGGTTCCTGCGCGGCGGACTGCTGGTGATTCTGGCGGACGTCGGTGAAGTTCGGCAGCGGATTCCAGAAGCCGGGCGTGTTCGTCCCCGCGAGCCTCGTGTAGCAGCTGATGGGTCCGGTCATGCAGTCGGGCGTCGCCCCGCGCTCGACGTACGACGCCCATGTGACGTGGTACCGGTGGAGGAGGTACGTGAGGTCGGTCCACCCGTACAGCGGGCCATGCGGCCGAGTGCGGAGCGTCGCGCTCGGCCCGTCGCGGGGGCCTCCGAGGTTCGCCGTGCACGTGCTCGCGCGGTAGGGATCGCTGCAGCGGGCCGACCAGCCCGAGACGAGCCAGAGATGGGCCGGCAGGCTCCAACCCCAGTTCGGCTCGAACATGTGGTCCTGCAGGACGAAGTTGCGCGCGTAGGCCCAGTAGTTCGGGAGCTGCCCGCCGTCGTGATAGCTCATGACGTTCGGGTGGCGAAGATTGGCGCACGCCGGACTGCGCCGGTCTCGGAGGCACTGGCGGATGAGCGTGCCGCCGCTGACGCGGATGAACCCGTCCATCCGCCCGCCATTGACGTCGCGCTGCCCGGCGAGAGGGCCGTGCGGACCTCCCGAGTCGTTCGCGCCGTTCGCATCGAGGAACGGCCTCACGCAGCGGCCGACGCCGTCCGGCACGCACACCGTCGGCCGGCCGTGCCTCATCGGGATCCCGTCGGCGCGCGGGTAGGTGCCGAAGAAGGAGTCGAACGAGCGGTTCTCCTCCATGATCACGATCACGTGCCGGATCTCGTGAATGTCGCCGGTCCGCCGCGAGCCTTTCACCGCGAAGCTGCCGCCGCCGCATCCCGCCGCCGCGACGGCGAGCGTGAGGACGGCGAGCGGCGTGACGCGTCTCAGCTGAATGGCGGGTGGAGCGGGAGGAAGAGCGGCGGCCGCGGCTTCTGGCTGAAGTCGAAGGCGCTCGTAAGGTTGCCGAGAATCTTGGCGTTCTCCCGCACATCGGGCCGTGGGTCCGGCCGGCCGTCGGTGCGCGGGTCGATCCGCTGGCCGTGCAGAAAGTCGTCCTCGATGAACTTGAGGTAGGCGTCGAAGCTCAGGGTCTGGTGGTCGATGTAGCCCGTCTTCGCGTAGGGGCTGATCACGAGCGCTGGCACCCGGAGCCCGTAGCCCTGGGCGTCGACCGCGGGCGGCTTGACGTGGTCGTAGAACCCGCCCCAGTCGTCCCACGCGAGGAAGATCGCGGTCGAGTTCCAATCGGGACTGTGCATGATCGAGTTGATCAGCCCGGTGACGTACGCCTGCCCGGCCGTGACCAGTGCTGGTGGATGTTCGCTGACCGCCTGCGCCGGCGTGATCCACGAGACCGACGGAAGCGTGCCGTCCTGCGCCTGTTTGTAGAAGTCGGTGAGTGGACGGATGTTCGAGAGCTGGCCGTCCTGTTTCACCGTGTCGAACCACGGCAGCGGGTTCCAGATGCCTGGCGTCGTCGCGCCTTGTGGCACGGGGGCGCAGAACATCGCGTTGTCTGCGCAGTCGGGTTGGTCGCCCTTCGCGACGTAGTAGCCCCAACTGACGCCGTACCGGTGCAGCAGCCAGGTGAGGTCGGTCCACGCGTAGTCGGGTGGCTGGCCGTTTGTGTTGCCCGGCTCGCCGGGCGGCGACCCCGGATCCTGCACCGCCGCATGGCAGCTCATCGGGTCGCCCTGCGTCGTGCAGGTCGCAGACCAGCCCGAGACCATGTACAGGTGCATCGGGAGGCTCCAGGACGTATCCGACTCGAACATGTGGTCCTGGAGGACGAAGTGGCGCGCGTAGTCCCAGTAGTTCGGGATCTCGTGCCAGTCGTGGTAGCCCATGACGTCGGGCGCGCTCGGGGTGTTCGAGCAGCGTGGGTCGTCGACGTGGAGCGTGCAGTAGTGCTCGCGGCCTAGCTCGGCCTCGGAGATGAAGCCGTTCATCCTGCTGCCGGCGATGTCGCCCACCGCGTTGCCGTGGCCGTGTGGGCCGCCCTCGTTGCGGTCGGCCGTGTCGTGGTAGGGGCGCTCGCAGACGTGCAGTCGAGGATTGGGGACGCAGGGCAAGGTGCCCGGGTTTCCCGCCAGCCCCGGGATCCCGTCGGCGCCGGGGTACGTGCCGAAGTAGGAGTCGAACGAACGGTTCTCCTGCATGATGATCACGACGTGACGGATCTTGTGGATCCCGTCACGCGCGGCGGCCCGCGCTTCGTGCCTGTGGCCCGGAAGCTCAGCGGACGCGAGCAGCACGCCCACCAGGGCGGCCCCCGCGAGAAACACCACCACGACCCGTTTCAACGCGCGCGCAGCGTACGGCGCGTTCTTGAGAGCGAGATGAGACTTGCGCCCCGGCTAGAGGAACATGACCCAGGAGCGGGTCGCGCCGCATCCGCAATCCTTGTGCTTCGCGGAGCAACCCCGGCAATCCCAGTGCTCCCACCAGATCCACTTCAGGTGCTGCACCTCGAGGAGGAGGAGAGCGAGGATCCAGAGGAGAATGGCCGTGCGCGACATGTCCGCACGGTGACACAAGACCGGGCGGCCCGCAATGGGCCGCCCGGCTCATCGTTACGGCGGATGCGGCCTACCAGCGCCGAGCGCCGGTGCGGCCGAAGCCGCCGGTAAAGAGGCTGATCAGCCAGATCAGCGCAAGCACCACGGCCACGATGAACAGCCAGTGCACGACGAATCCAACGCCGAAAGCGATAAGCGCCAGGACCGCCAACAGAACGAGCAACAGCATTCTCCACCCCTCCCTTCACCCGAGCGGGGATTCGTTTTCCGGGTTCGGGTCTGAAACGGCGAAGGGCTCTGTGCGGTTACGCACCTCTGTGCCACATAGAGTCCGGGCGTGGCCGCCGTCGACCTGTC